>DASYGC010000753.1:0-6247 GCA_036000225.1 Ktedonobacterales bacterium
CGAGGACTTGAGCCTCATTGCCCAACGACTGCTGCGCGTCCAGATCGAGCACGCGCCAGCCATCGAGGTCATTCAGCGCTTCGACAGCCCTGAAACGCTGTTTTACTGCGACCCACCGTATCCGCACGATTCACGGGGCGACAGTAAGGCGTATGGGTATGAGATGACAGACGGCCAGCATAGGACGCTGGCGGCGATGTTGCGGCAGGTGACGGGGAAAGTGGCGGTGTCAAGTTACCGCTGCCCGCTCAATGATGAACTATACCATGGGTGGCGCATCATCGAGGGTCCAGAGAAGCTGGTACATTCTGTCAAAAAGTTGCGCACTGAAGTGCTGTACGTGAATTACGATCCGGAGGAGCGCGGTGGGTCACCAGCGCATCGTGAATGACCCACCATCGTCTTCTTTCCACCAGGCAGGCATGCTCAAATCACAGAACAGGAACAGAGCGGGCTGTTTTGTACTCGGTGAGGGAGTATTCCACGGCCCGAAAGCGCGTGGTATCGTCTTGCCGTGCCAGTCGTGGGCTAGGCGCGCTTGTCAATCGGGACGAACTCCAGCCCGATGGGGCCGACGTAGTCGGACTGCGGGCGAATCAGACGGTTGCCCACCATCTGCTCCAACACGTGCGCGGTCCAGCCGGCGATGCGGCTGGCGGCGAAGGTGGGCGGATACAGATCGCGTGGCAGGCCGACCGAGTTGAGCACGGCGGCGGAGTAGAACTCCACGTTGGTGTAGAGCCGGTTCTCCGGGTGACGCCGGTTGAGTTCCTGGATGGCGTACTCCTCGGTGGCGCGCGCCTTGGCGAAGAACTCCGGCGTCGAGGCCTGGCGTGCCATGTCGCGCAGGATCTCCGCGCGCGGATCGGTGGTGCGATAGACGCGATGGCCAAAGCCCATCAGTTTGCCATGCGTGTTCAGCCGGTGATCCACCCACGCCTTGACATGCGCCACATCGCTGATGCCATCGAGCATATCCATCACCAGCGCGGGCGCGCCGCCGTGCAGGGGGCCTTTGAGCGCGCCGATGGCGCCGACGACGCACGATGCCAGGTCCGACTCGGTGCTGGCGATCACGCGCGCCGTAAAGGTGGAGGCGTTCATGCTGTGATCGGCCAGTAACACCAGATAGGTATCCAGGCTCTTGACATGGTTCTCGGGCGGACGTTCACCGGTAATCTGGTACAGATAGTTGGCGGCCTGTCCCAGCGAGGCATCGGGCAGGATCGGCTCGCGTCCGTTGCGCAGACGGTGGAACGCGGCGATGATCGTGGGGAAACAGGCGGTCAATTGCATGGCCTGCTCGAAGGTCGGCGTGCCATCAATGGGCAGGGCGGCGCCCACCGCCGAGGCCGCGGTGCGTAGCGCGTCCATCGGGCCGCCAGACTTCGGCAACGCGCGCAACGCCGCCATTGCCGCCTCGGGCAGCAGTCGGTGCGAGCGCATCTGCGCGGTCAATTCGTCGAGTTCGGAGCGGTTAGGCAGTTTGCCCTTCCACAGCAGGTGGCACACCTCTTCAAACGTGGCCTTGCCCGCCAGCTGATTGATTTCATAGCCGCGATAGACCAGCCGGCCCTCTTCACCAAAGACATGGCTGATGTTGGTGGCCGCGACCACCACGCCATCCAGCCCCTTTGCCTGGATCATCGGAACGCTCCTTTGGGAACTGCCCGCAACACCATTGTTGCTCGCCCGGCACCCAGAACGGGGACGGGCGTCCAATCTTCCCTAATAATAGTTGATATAGGTTGATTTGTCCAGTGTATAGGTTGACGTGGCGGCAATATCCACCGTAGACTAGCCAGTGGGCGGGGAGGGGGTATACTGGAGGTATGCGGCAACACGATATTCGGCGGGGAGAGGGCAGCATGATCGTCATGAACGGCGAGGAGTTCCTGACCGCTCAGGAGGCCTGCAAGGCGCTGGGGGTCAAGGCGGCCACGCTCTATGCCTACGTCAGTCGCGGTATTCTGCGCAGTTACCGACAGGGGATCAGGCGCACGCGTCTGTACCGGCGTGACGAGGTGGAGCAGCTGACCCGGCTGCGCGAGCCGGATGAAGCCGTCAACCACGACGACGCGGCCGGCGGCACTAATTCAACCGCGTGGATTCCTTATGTGTGAGCGCTGCGCCGGGTGAGCCGGTTGCGCGAATGAAGTTGACCGCTCGTCTTCTCTGTGGCATACTCGGGCTAAGAGACCCGCCAGCCATGGCAGCGTTGCCGTGGCGCGCGAATGCGTACAGAGAGGTACCGCATGTCGATCATGGCCGCATGGTCGCCGGGCGCCGCTGCCCCGGCCACACCCGGCATCCCGAGCACCAGCTTCCCACCCCACTCCCGCTTCCCCCTGCTTCCCGGTGTCACCTCGCGCCTCATCACCACCCCACGCCTGACGCAGCACGTGTACGAAAGCGGCCCGGCTGACGCGGAGACCATGGTTCTGCTGCATGGCAACATGTCTTCGGGGCGCTTCTTCGAGAGTACCATGACGGCGCTGGCCGATTACCACGTGCTGGCGCCCGATCTGCGCGGCTTCGGCGCGAGCGAGCGCCGCGTGGTGGATGCCACGCGCGGTGTCGCGGACTACGCCGACGACCTGGCCGAGCTGCTCCAGGCGCTGCGGTGCCCAGCGGCACACCTGCTGGGCTGGTCGCTGGGTGGCAATGTGGCCATCCACTTTCTGATCGCGCACCCGGATCAGGTGCTCACGCTCACCCTGCTCTCGCCCGGCTCGCCCTATGGCTATGGCGGCACCCATGGCCTTGACGGCCAGCCCAACTTCCCCGACTGCGCCGGCAGCGGCGCGGGCCTGGTGCGGCGCGAGATCACGGCGCGCCTGCGGCTGCGCGATGCGGGCGTCGCCTCGCTGTTCTCTCCGCGCGCGATGTTCCGTCAGAGCTATGTACGCTCGGTTTCACGCATCACGCGCACCCGCGAAGATGCGCTGGTCGAGCAGATTCTGCTGATGGCGCTGGGCGACGAGCACTACCCTGGTGACAGCCTGCCGTCGTTCAATTGGCCGTACACCGCGCCCGGCGTGTTCGGCCCCAACAACGCCGTGTCGCCCAAGTACCTCGACCAGCGCGCGCTGGCTGATGTGCGCACGCCAGCGCCGATCCTGTGGCTGCGCGGGGCCAACGATCGGCTGGTGAGCGATGCCGCGCTGACCGATCCGGCGACGCTGGGCAAGCTGCGCCTGCTGCCACGCTGGCCCGGCGAGACGATCTGCCCGCCGCAGCCGATGGTGAGCCAGATGCGCGCGCTGTTGCGCGGCTTCGTAGCCAACGGCGGCAGCGCACGCGAAGAGGTGCTACCCAACTGCGGCCACTCGCCGCACCTGGAACAGCCCGAGGCATTCCAGGCGCTGCTGCGCTCGTTCCTGCGCGACCGTCCAACGCCGGCTGAGGAGCGCGCTACGGGTGCGGCCGGGTAGAGTGCCACACCACGGGCTGGCCAGGCACCTGGCCAGCCGCGGCTGCGCGTGGTGGGCGGGTGAGACTTAGCTCATGTGAAGGGTTGCGCATAACGGGCCCGGAGCGCACACTCGTGCGCCACTACGACCTGGCGGGCTCGGAGGGTTTACATCCGTAAACCCCTACGAAACTGGCGGGCTCGGAGCGCACACCCGTCGCCTGGCTCAGATGAGTTCCACATTGACCAGCCAGGTGCCAGTCTCGCTGCCACCCGTCCAGGTGCCACTGAGCTGACCATATCCAGTGATGCCGCCGGTCAGGACCGGACCACCCTCGTTGATGGTGAGACTCCCGTTCAGCGCGATGGTGCCAGAATCCGTGTAGGTGGTAGAACCCTCGAACGTCTTGCCCGAGAGCGCCGTGCCATTCTGCGAGATGGACAGCGACATGGGATTGGTGCCTGAGGTGCCATCGGTGGTGTAGGTGCCGGAGTAGGTGCCATAGATCTGCACTGGCCGTTGCGGAGAGTACACATTCCAGGTGCCCTGCGCCGCGCCGCCCACGTTCCAGGTGCCACCCAGGTGGCCAGGGCCGACAATCGAGCCCACGAGATTACCGTAGAACCCACCATTGACCTTCTCGGTGATGGTGAAGTTGCCGTTCAGCGCGATGGTGCCGGTATCGCTGGCCACCGTGTTCCCCTCGTTTTCGGTCGTGGAGCCAGACAGCGACGTGCCGAACTGGGAGATCTGCACCTGTATCGGCTGGCCGCCGTGCGCGGTGTTGCCGTCGAACTCGCCACCGTAGGAGCCGGCGATGTTGGGTGGGGTCGGCGCGTTGGTCGCCGTCGGCTGGGGCGGCGGGACAGGCGTGTTAGTGGAGATGGGGTGAGTCGGAGTGGCGTGGGGGGCACTGGTCGCGGTGGCGGTGGTGTGGCCCCCGCCTTGCTGAGTGACGACTGTGGTCGTCGCTCCGCAGCCAAAGAGCACCACCGCGGCGACGAAGATCAGAGCGAAATGCCGTGGGGATGATGGACTTTGATGGCGCACCAGCCAACCATGGTGGGTGGAGGGAACCAGTGGTCGCATGAAGAACCTCCTCTTGTGGGTTACGAGAACGCTTCTTAGGGACTCAGGGCAGGCGCGGCCCCCTTCCGCGGGCGTCCCACTGGGAACGAGGATGCCTCAGCGGTGCGGAACAGGCTACCGAGCACGCCGGTTACTGGGACCAAATCTACCATGCGGCGCACCGGAACGCTATGAGGTAGTTCACACACCTCCAACAGCACCCCACTGGCGTTGTCTGCTATAGTGGAAGAGTAGCCAGACCACTGCCGCATGCGGCCCTGATAGAGGAGACCCCTACCCATGGCAAACGATCCCACTCTGACCAATCCGTTCGATCCCTTCGGCACGTGGCGCACCACGCGCGACGCCTATGTGGAGACCTGGTCGAAGACCATGCTCGATCTGGTCAAATCCGAGGCATATAGCGACACCACGAGCCGGTTCCTGGACAGTTACCTCTCGATGTCGGCGCCGATACGCAAGCTGCTCGAATCCACCATGACGCAGGTGCTCGGTCAGTTGAATATGCCCAACCGTGGTGATGTCATCAGTCTGGCTGAACGCATGACCAACATCGAGATGCGGCTGGACGACCTGGATGCCAAGCTCGATGCCTTCCTGCGCCAGCTCGCGCTTGCCACCAGCGCCGCCCCGGCCCACCCGCCTACCCCAGCGCGGGCCTCCGCGCCCGCCGCGCGGGCGGTAACCGCCGAGCGCTCAGCCACAGCCCGCCCTGCCGCCCATGCCACCACCCGCACGACCGCGACGCGCGCCACCCCGTCGCGCACTACCACCCGCACCACCCCGTCGCGCACTACCACCCGCACCACCAAATAAGGAGCACAGATGACCTCGTCGAATACCCTCCCCAGCTTCGGCGATTTGCGGGACCGCCTCCAGCAGATCGAAGAGAACGCCCGCACGCTGCAGCGTGTGACGATGACGCCGTATCCCGTGGCTCAGACGCCGCGGCAGGTGGTCTGGACGCTGAACAAAGCCAAGCTCTATCGCTACGTGCCGATGGTGCCTGCGGCGCAGCGCCATCCGATCCCCCTGTTGCTGGTCTTCGCACTGATGAATCGCTCCTCGATCCTCGATCTGCGGCCGGGTGCCAGCTTCGTCGAATACATGGTCAAGCGCGGGTTTGACGTCTATCTGCTGGACTGGGGCGTGCCGGGTCCCGAAGACAAGAATCTGAGATTCGACGACTATGTGCTCGACTATCTGCCGCGCGCCGTGCGCAAGTTGAAGTCGGTATCGGGGTCCGAGGACTTTAGCCTGCTGGGCTGGTGCATCGGCGCCCTGGTGACGACGATGTACGCGGCGCTGCGGCCTGACGATGGCCTGCGCAACCTGATGCTGCTAACGGCGCCGCTGGACTTCAGCGATCCCGGCTGCGGCGGTTTCACACGCTGGGCCAACGACGAGTACTTCGATGTCGAGAAGGTGCTGGCCGCGTACGGCAACATGCCCGGCGAGCTGCTCGACTACGGCGCCAAGGCGCTCAAGCCCGTCGAAAACTATCTCAGCAACTATCTGCGCCTGTGGGACAATGTGAAGGATCCGAAGATCGTGGAGTCCTGGCACGCGATGAACACCTGGGTCACTGATCTGATTCCCATCGCGGGCGGCGCCTATCGCCAGTTGATCGTTGATCTGTACCGCGACAATCGCCTGATGCAAGGCACGATGACCCTGCGCGGTGAGCGGGTGGACCTGGGCAACATCCATGCCGACCTGCTCAATCTGATCGCCACCGAAGATCA
>DASYGC010000754.1:0-3937 GCA_036000225.1 Ktedonobacterales bacterium
GATCCGACGCAACTCAATCGCCAGGGACCCGACGTTGGCGACCAGTATCGCTCGGTGATTTTCTATCACAGCCCCGAGCAGCAGGCCGCCGCGGAGGCATCCAGGGCGCGACCGGAGCAGGCGGGCAAATATCGCCGGCCAATCGTGACGCAGATCGTACCCGCGACCACGTTCTTTCGCGCCGAGGAGTATCATCAGCAATATCTCGAGAAGCGGGGGCTGTCAACCTGCCGCATCTAAGCGAGAGTTCCGCGATGTTCACGGCGTAGACCAGCAATTGTAGCCACTGGGTACGTAGATGACGCCGTGGAAGCGGGGGGCGTGGTAGCGGTAGAGCGCGCCAATCTGCGCGGGGAGATTGGGCGCCGTTGTCGCGACCATGTACGCGTCATCCCAGTGCCATGCGGGGTAGTCTGAGGCATCAGGACCATAGAACTGCATGCAAGGGTCGGTGAACAGACCGTTCGAGGAGACACAGCCGGAGGCGACATCGGGCGTATCGTGCGCCTCCGTGATGCCCACCAGCGTTCCCTCAGGCGAGAACCGTATGCGCACGGGCGAGAGCGTCATCACGGCCTTCACGATCTCGCTGGGATTCGCGCCATCGGCGCCGGCGTAGAAGATGTGCGCCGTGGCAGTGCCAATGGTGCCTTGCTTGGGCGCCTGGGGGGTCACCACCTGGTAGACGACGTGAAGACCATCGGGCGAGGCATCCCAGCCTTGCAGATGGTAGTCGCCGGTGGCGCACGCGCAGAGGTCCAGCGATCCCAGATCGATCGTCCCGGGAAGCGGCGTGTGGCCGGTCAGGTCGTAGCGATTGAGCGAAGCATGATACCGCGGATAGCCTGCCACCGTTGCCATCGTATCCGCCAGGAAGAAAAGTGTACTACCGCGCGCCACCGCCTCGGGTATGCCATCGGGCAGGCCGGGTAGCGGCGCCACCGCGCGTGCGCCCAGCGCATAGGTCACACCGCTCACGCCGCCACCAAAGGCGCCAACCGCGAAGATGGTCTGGCTGTCGATCCACCCGTAGGACCGCTGGTTAGTGAGCACCTCGCCCGCACCGGGCAACGGCACTGCCGCGACCGAGCCCGTCGCCTCATCGACGATGTAGAGCGGCCCGAGCACCTGCCCCTGGCCGCAGGTGTTGCCGCCCGCGACGACGACGTGGCGCAGGTCAGGCGCGAACATCGGCGGTCCCAGCATATCCAGGCCACAGGCAGCCGGCGGCGTGACACGGTGGGAGATCTGGATCGGCGGCTTGTCGTCAATGCTGGCCCACACCTGCGCAACGCCACGGCCATCTTGCTGAATCCAGGAGATGACGTGCGTTCCCGGCGAGGCGCCGCTCGCCGCGCCAGCGCAGCCAGCGCTGATCGCCACAGCCAGCACGAAGAGGCCGCACCGCATCGCGCGGATCACGCCAGACACTGGAACCATTCGCCCGATCGCCATCGTCCCCATCCCCTCCGCCTCGCACGGTGCCCACCTGGGTACGCGGCCTGCTGACCTTGCGCGCGTATGGCCAGTATAGTGTGCGAGGATACCATGGCGCCACAACTGGTGCCGCGCGCGCAAACCAACCAGGTTCCGCGCGACGCATGCCACGCTCGTGCGCCTTGTCCCATGCATCAGTCATAATGATGACGAAGCGACCGCGAACAGTGGTGACACGGCGCGCCCATTGCATAACGGAGTTTGTGGATGCACGATCGCGGTAGGCGTAGACTCTTCACCGCTGGCGCGTTGCTGGCGCTCGCTGCGCTGGCGATCGCTGGCTGCGGCTCCTCCAGTTCGTTGCGGCGCACCGGCCCCGTCTGGACACCCGTGCCAGATGCGAGCGCGATACCTGGCACGCCGATGGTGGCGGGCGATTGGCCAACCTTCGACGCGGATGCCGTGCGCAGTGGGGTAAATCCTGGCGAGACGGCGATCAGCGCCGCGACCGTAGGCGGCCTGCGCCGGCAATGGCGGACGGCGCTGCCACAGCCGGCCGATTCGACTCCCATCCTGCTGCACGACCTGAGGCTGCCCGATGGCGCCCAGCACGATGTCCTGTATGTCACCACGCAAGGTGGCACCACGCTTGCGCTCGATGCCGCCACTGGTGCGATTCTCTGGCGGGCCGCGCCCGTGGGCCAGCGCATCACCAACTCATCGCCGGTGGCCGATCCCGCGAACCTTGTCATCTATAGCTATGGCCTGGATGGGAAGGTACACCGCTATGATGCCGCCACTGGCGCTGAGACGCGCGACGCCGTGTGGCCGGTTACCGTCACGCGCATGCCCGGCAGTGAGAAACAAGGCTCCGCTCTCACCCTCGCTAACGGCTATCTCTACGTCACGACCGGCGGCTACATCGGCGACGCTCCCCCTTATCAGGGGCACGTCGTTGCCATTCACCTGATCGATGGGCGGGTCACGGTCTTCAACAGCCTGTGCTCGAACATCGGGCATGTGCTGGGGTCCGGCGAGTGTCCCGATGATCAGTCGGGACTGTGGGCGCGCGCGGGAGTAGTCGTGGACCCGATCACCGGCTACCTCTTCGTCACCTCTGGCAACGGTCCCTACACCGCCAACCAGGGCGGCCACGACTGGGGCGACAGCGTCATCGAACTGAGCGCCGATGCCACTCACATCATTGACAGTTTCACGCCCGCCGGCTTTGCCACCCTCGACCAGTTCGACCAGGACCTGGGCAGCACCATGCCGGCACTGCTGCCGCCGATCGCGGGCAGCCAGACACCCTATCTGCTGGTGCAGGGCGGCAAGGATGATGTGCTACGCCTGCTCGACCGGCAGAACCTGAGCGGGCAGGGTGGTCCAGGCCATGTGGCGGGCGAACTCCAGATTATCGCCACGCCGGGCAAGTGCAATGTGCTGACCCAGCCAGCCGTATGGCAGGATCCCGCCTCACACGCAATATGGGTCTACGTCACCGACGACTGCGGCACCGGCGCCTACCGCGTGGTAACCTCCGCCCAGGGTGTGACTACGTTGGCACACGCATGGGATTCACCACAGGGCGGGACCTCGCCGGTGCTCGCTGGTGGCGTGCTGTTCGTGGCCGCGAGCGGGGCGGTCCGCGCGCTCGACCCACACAGCGGGCGCCAGCTGTGGAGCAGCGCCGATGCGGGGACGGGGGGCAGTATCGGCAACGTCCACTGGCAGAGTCCGATCGTCATCGGAGGGCGGGTCTACTGCTCCGACCAGGACGGCAACCTCACCGCCTTTGGAAGTTAGAGGAGATGAAGATGATCCGCTTTCTGACCGCAGGCGAATCGCACGGCCCGGCGTTGCTCGCCATCATCGAAGGCATGCCCGCGGGCATGCCCTTTGACCGCGCCGCCATTGACGAGCAGTTGCGGCGGCGCCAGGGTGGCTATGGACGTGGCGGGCGCATGAAGATCGAGCGCGACCAGGTGGAGGTGCTTGCCGGCGTGCGCCATGGCCGAACGCTGGGCGCGCCGATCGCGCTGCGCATCGAGAACCGCGACTGGGCCAACTGGCGCGACCGCATGGGCGACGCGCCGGCCGCCGGGCCGGTGGAACCGGTGACGCGCGCGCGCGCGGGTCACGCTGACTTCACCGGCGCGATGAAGTATGGCCACGACGATCTGCGCAACGTCATCGAGCGCGCCAGCTCGCGCGAGACGGCGGCGCGGGTAGCGGTAGGGGCCGTCTGCCATCAGTTGCTGGGCGAGTTTGGCATCGCCATCCACAGCCATGTGCTCTCCATTGTCGAGGTGGGCTACGAGACCGCGCGCGTTGCCAGCATGGGCGAATACGATGCGGCCTTCTGGCAACGGGTCGAGGCATCGGAGATGCGCTGCGCCGATGCCGAGCTGACCCAGCGCATGATCGCGCGCATCGTCGAGGGCAAGCGCCAGGGCGACACCTGCGGTGGCGTGCTCGAGGTGGTGGCGACCGGCGTGCC
>DASYGC010000755.1:0-3041 GCA_036000225.1 Ktedonobacterales bacterium
TCTCCGCCAGGCTCATGAGCAAGACGATACGTTGGGTGAAGCGGCTGGGTTGGGTCACAACGGTCTGGCCTTCCCTGGAGGCGGAGAGGAGCATGAGCGGCGGCCCTCGTTCGCTCACCTAACTCTACGGTCCAGCAGGCCCATCAGTTGTGTAGCAGACAGCGAATTGCGCTGCTCAGCTGAGAATGTCGCGCATCACCGTTCGCGATTGCTCGCTCTCAACCCGCTTTCAGTGGGTCGCGCGCCGTTTGATTTCCACCTGGCCTTCGTGGATGCGCACCTCATAGCGGGCGGCATTGACCGTGGCGGGGCCAGTCAGCACCTTGCCATCGGTCATCCTGAAGCGCGACGCATGCCAGGGGCATTCGACCACGGTGCCCCGCAGCGGGCCCTCGTCGAGTGGCCCGCCAGCGTGGGGGCAGGTGGCGCCGATGGCGTAGACCCGGTCGCCAGAGCGCAGCAGTACCGCGGGAGCGCCAGCGGCCATCACCCGATAAAGTTGATTCTCGGCGATCTCGGCCAGCGGCATCACTGGCTCGAAGTCGTCGCCCGCGGGTTCCCAGGCCGTGTGGTTGACACCCGTACCCTGGGTGAAGACCATATCGCCGCCCAGGTAGGCGGCGTAAGCCATGACGGCGAGGCCGATGAATCCCAGCACCGCACCGAGCAGTGTCTCGCCAGAAGCCGCCAGCGTGAAGCGCAGGATGGCCGACGCCAGATACAGCCCAAACGCGATGATGTTGAACAGGCCGTGGAGGAATCCGACCGAGCGCTCGCGGCCGTAGGTGTCGCTCCAATCGGTCAGGCCCGTAGCGATGGCGCCGGCCGCGCCGACCAGTCCGGCCAGGACCGTCACCTCGGCGGCGCGCGCGGCCCAGGCATTGGTGGCGGGCGCGATGAGCCAAATGATATCGAACAGACCCGTGAGCACCCAGGCCGCGACGGGCACATCGGTGAGGAGCGGATGCAATGGATGGCCCAACCAGGTGCCGTTCAAAAGGCTCTTGAACAGCCGTGGCGGCTTGCGTCGCGCGCCGACCAGCCCCGCGATCAGGTGCTGAGTGCCATCATAGAGGCGCTCAGAGAACGGTACGCGAGCAACGGGTGGCTCCGGCGTGGCGGCGGGAGGGATCTCTTTGATCTCTGACATGGCAGCGTGGCCTCCTCGTAAATCGACACTGAACCCATGCGGATGAACATGAGGGACGTGACAAGGACCGGCGGGGCGGCGATGATGCCCCTGACTATAGCGGCGCCGACTTACTCTTGTCAAGGAGCTAACAAAAAGTTAGAATATCCCCGGAACCTGATGGTCGCATGCGGGCGATCCAGGTTCAGGCGCCAGCCGATCTCCAGGCAAAAGGAAGTCCGCGATGGATGCTCTGAACGCGCTGCCCTGGTGCGATTGCCAGCAGGGACCAGCCCAGTGCTGCCGTCCGTTTTGCCCCTACTACCACGCGACCGTCGAGCTGATTGGTCGCCGCTGGACGGGGGCGATCCTGCGCGCGCTGTTGAGCGGACTCCATCGCTTTGGCGACCTGGCGGCGACGATCCCTGATATGAGCGATCGTATGCTCTCGGAGCGGCTGAAGGAACTGGAAGCCGAGGGCATTGTGGTGCGCACAGTGATCCCCGACACGCCCGTGCGCATCGAGTACCACCTGACGGCGAAGGGCCGCGCGCTGGAGTCGGTGGTGGAGGCGATCCTGGCCTGGGCGGGTGCGTGGCTGGCGCCGCCACGCCAGGGCGAGCATTAGAGCGGATTTCAAGCGGATTTCATCAGTGTCTACCCGACGAAAGGACCCGTGATGGCGGATTCCAGTGGCGGCACGGTGCGTATCGCGTTTGACCAGCGCATCCCGATGCGCGACGGGGTGACGCTGTCGGCGGATATCTATTTCCCCACCGCGGCCGCCGGCGATGGCGGCACGGGATATCCGGCGCTGGTGTCGCGCACGCCGTACGTCAAGGCCAACACGGCGACGCTCGAATCGGGGCGCTACTACGCCGAGCATGGCTATGTCTTCGTCGCGCAGGATGTGCGCGGGCGCGGCGACTCCGACGGGCAGTTCGTGCCGTACTTCCACGATGGGCGCGATGGGTTCGATACCATCGAGTGGTGCGCGGCGCAACCGTGGTCGAACGGCAAGGTGGGCACGACAGGCGGCTCCTATCTCGGGCACATCCAGTGGCTGGCGGCTCTCCAGCAGCCGCCCCACCTGAAGGCAATGGTTTCGATGGTGACGCCGTCCGATCCGTTCGTCGAGACACCCACCGGCCTGCCCAGTCCGATGCACCTCTGCTGGTTGCACTATGTCAGCGGCCGGATGAACCAGCCGATGGAGGCGGTGGACTGGGCAAGCATCTACGACCACCTGCCGCTGGTGAGCATGGACGAACGCGCGGGCCGGCGCAACCAGCACTGGCGGGCGAACATCGCCCACCCCCAGCGCGACGAGTACTGGGAGCCGCTGTGCTACCAGCACCAGTTCGCGCGCCTGGATGTGCCGGTACTGCACATCTCGGGGTGGTACGACGACGAGCAGGTGGGTACGCCGCTCAACTATATCGGCATGACGACGCAGGCTGCCACACCCGAGGCGCGCGCCAGTCAGCGCCTGCTGATGGGGCCGTGGGGCCACCAGATCAACACGACGGCGAAGCTGGGCGAGTTGATCTTTGGTGCGCAGGCGCTCATCGATCTGCGTGCCGAGATCACCGGCTGGTTTGATCGCTGGCTGAAAGAGGGGCCGGCCAACGTGGCGGCGCCGGTACGCATCTTCGTGATGGGCGCCAACACCTGGCGCGACGAGCAGGAGTGGCCGCTGGCGCGCACGCGGTGGACGCCGTACTACCTGCGCAGCGGCGGGCATGCCAACAGCCGCTTTGGCGACGGCGCGCTCGCCACCACGCCGCCCGCTGAGGAGCCAGCCGACAACTATCGCTATGACCCGGCGCGGCCCGTCCCGTTCATCACCGAGCCTACCTCGTCGCAGATCGGCGGACCCGACGACTACACCGCCATCGAGCGGCGCGATGAT
>DASYGC010000756.1:0-3720 GCA_036000225.1 Ktedonobacterales bacterium
GCCCCATCGATCAGCAGCAGCACCTGCTTGCCATCACCCGCGCCCGTCGCCTGCGCAAAGCTCGCCAGTGCCAGCGCGAACAACTCCGTGCGCACGCTGGGCAACAGCAGCCACCAGGTGGTCCCCGTCGTCGGGCGCACGAAAGCGTACAGGTAATCCCAGACGTAGCGGTGCTGCACCCGCGCCAGCACCCGCTGGCCCCGTCGCGCCCAGACCCAGCGCACGATCGGCTTGAGGCCCACGCGGTGCTCATCTTCGGCCCACACTTCGAGGGCGTCGTCAGGATGCGCCTGGCGTACCGCTGCTATGGCTGCTTCCAATGCCCCTTTTTAAAGGTCGCTTGCGCGTCCGCATCCGCCTTGACATGACGCGGGCGCGGGCGGTGGGGCGTAAAGCCCAGGCGCCGCAGATAGACCCAGCCGGTCTGCGGCCACACGCGCCGACCCAGTTGCGCACTCATCCACATCGCCACCTGCGGCCCACTCCACAAGCCGCCATCGGGTCCCGCCCCCTCCAACGTCTGCGCCAACACCGCCTGCTGTTCCGCCGTCAGCAAGTACACCGGGCCGCGCCGCTGCCGGCGCCGGTCCCCCATCCCGGCGGCCCCCTGCGCGTTGTAGCGATGCACCAGGGCTGGTCAGGTGATGCTCGTTGATATCATACACAACTGAGCGCTACGAAGATGTTACGGTCGCGTGTTGCGAGCACCTGCCGCCGTACCTGCCACCGGCCCGCCCGCCACCGGCCCGCCCGCGCGCCTTCAACCGGCCCATCGCTCTGTCCATACACACCATGCGCCGATCGCTCCCCGCCAACGCCAACCGTCCGCGCCGCACCGCACCCCTCACTTCCGGTCATATCCCCCCACCTGTGGTCACCACTTTGCCAACCACCTCCCTCCACCCCTTCCCATGCCTGAACGCATGATCTATACTCACTCTCGATGTCGCCGCATGCCGTCAGCTGCCCGCACCGCGAGCGCAACGTCAACCGCCGCCTCCGATTGCACCCGTTCCTTCCCAATGCTGTCGTGTAGAAAGTACTTCCCCCATGAACGACACGCCCATCCATCTAGATGCCACAGCTTGCTCTGCCTCCTCCGTCCTGAGCCAGCAAAATCCTGCTGCCGCCGTCATGCCCCGAAAAATAGTGTGGCACTTTGTGGCATCCCTTCCCCCGCGCCGTCGTACACTCTACGGGCCTCCTGGCAGGTTCGGGACGACATCCTTGGCTAGCAGACGATCGTGAGAGAAGGCGCATATGGAGCCGATCAACCTGCTTGACTATGAACGCCTCGCTCAGCAGCGGCTGAATCCGGTGTACTGGGATTTCTTCGCCGGCGGCGGCGATGACGAGGTCACGCTGCGCGCCAATCGGACCGATTTCGCCCGCCTGCGCCTGCGTCCACGCGTGCTGGTCGATGTCCACCACTGCGCTACCAGCACCAGCGTGCTGGGTCTGCCGGTAGA
Source organism: Ktedonobacterales bacterium (assembly GCA_036000225.1). Lineage (GTDB taxonomy): Bacteria > Chloroflexota > Ktedonobacteria > Ktedonobacterales > JADMIN01 > DASYGC01. Next base: position 1,470 of record DASYGC010000756.1, read on the forward strand.
CATGCCCATCCTGATCGCGCCCACCGCCCTGCACTGTCTGGCCCATCCTGAAGGCGAGTGCGCGACGGCCCAGGCCGCGGGCGCGGCGGGCACCCTGATGGTCGCGAGCACCGACGCCACCCGCCCCCTCGAAGCGATCGCTCAGGCGGCCAGCGGTCCACTCTGGTTCCAGTTGTATATCTACCATTCCCTGGCGGTCGCGGCTGGCCTGGTGCACCGCGCCGAGGTGGCGGGCTATCGCGCCATCGTGCTGACGGTGGATCTGCCCGTCCTGGGCAACCGCGAGCGCAGTACGCGGCATCACGTCGCGCTGCCACCCCCGCCACTGACCGAGGCCAATTTCGTCGGCGTCGCGGAAGCGGATGGCGGAGACTGGCTGCCCGTAACCTGGGAGACCGTTGATTGGCTGCGCGCGCTCACCACGCTGCCCATCTTGATCAAGGGCATCCTCACCGCCGAAGATGCGCTGCTGGCGCTCGCTCACGGCGTCTCGGGCATCATCGTCTCCAACCACGGTGGCCGCCAACTGGACGGCGCGGTTTCGTCCATCGAGGCGCTGCCGGCGATTGTCGCGGCGGTGGCCGGACGCTGCGAGGTCTATCTGGATGGCGGTATCCGCCGTGGCACCGACGTCCTCAAAGCGCTGGCCCTGGGCGCGCGCGCCGTCCTGGTGGGCCGCCCGATCCTCTGGGGCCTGGCCGTGGACGGCGCGTCGGGCGTCCAACGCGTGCTGGAGATCTTGCGCACCGAACTAGAACGCGCGCTGCAACTGGCTGGCTGCCCCTCGCTGGCCAGCGTCACCCCGTCGCTGGTCAGCTGGGGATAGCGCCACGTACGCGTCAGTCTTCGTCGCAGTGCACCATCGTCTCAGGCCGCACCCAGGCCGCATACTGCTCCGCGGTCAGGTAGGGCTTGCCGGTCTTCGGATCAAGCACCTTCTGGCTGGCTTCGAGCAACGTCGTGCCTTCTTGATGCGCCAGCTTCGCGATCTTCGCCGAGGGGTCGTAGCCGATGTGCCTCTTGAGCGCCGTCACCAGCATCAGCGATTGTTTGAGATTCAGGTCAATCCGCTCGCGGTTCAGCTCGATGCCCTCAACACAGAACTCGCGGAACAGCTCACAGGCGTCGCCCAGGATGCGCGCCGAGCGCAGGAAGGCATTGATCGCCACCGGGCGCACCACATTCAACTCCAGATTGCCCAGCGCACCCGCCAGCGCCACCGCCTGGTCGTCGGCCATCACCTGGATGCACACCATGATCAGCGCCTCGCACTGTGTCGGATTCACCTTGCCCGGCATGATCGACGAGCCTGGCTCGTTCTCCGGCAACAGCAGCTCGCCGATGCCGCTGCGCGGTCCGGTACCCAGCAGACGGATGTCCTGCGCGATCTTGAACAGGCTCACCGCCAGCCCGCGCACCGCGCTCATGCTTGCCACCAGCCCATCCATCGCGGCCAGCGCGGCGAACTTGTTGGGCGCGGTCACGAAGGGCTGCCCCGTCAGTTGCGCCACCTCCGCGGCCACCGCCACAGCGAAGCCACAGGGCGCGTCCAGCCCGGTGCCCACCGCCGTGCCGCCCAGCGCCAGCTCGTACAGCCCGCTGCGGCTCTCCTTCACTCGCGCGATGCCGTCGTCCAGCTGCGCCACGTAGCCCGACCACTCCTGACCAACCGTCAGCGGCACGGCATCCTGCAGGTGGGTGCGGCCCACTTTGACGACCGCGTTCCACCGGTCGGCGCGTGCCGCCAGCGCATCGCGCAGCGCCGTCACCCGCGGCAGCAGGTGATCGGTCAGCGCCAGCAGCGCGGCGATATGGCTCGCGGCGGGAAAGGTGTCGTTGGAGGATTGTGACATGTTGACGTGGTCGTTGGGGTGGATCGGCTGCTTCGAGCCCAGCGTACCGCCAGCCAGCTCGATGGCGCGGTTGGCGATCACCTCGTTGACGTTCATGTTGGTCTGCGTGCCCGAGCCGGTCTGCCACACAAAGAGCGGGAACTCGGTATCCAGCTTGCCCGCGATCACCTCGCCTGCCGCGCGCATGATCAACTCGGCCTCGCGCTCGGGCAGTTTGCCCAGGCGCTGATTGACGCTGGCGGCGGCCTGCTTGATGTAGCCCAGCGCGTGACAGATCGCCAGCGGCATGCGCTCCTCGCCGATGGCGAAGTGGTGCAGCGAGCGCTCGGTCTGCGCGCCCCAATAGTGGCCGGCGGGAACCTCGATCTGGCCCATCGTGTCCGATTCGATGCGCGTGC
>DASYGC010000757.1:0-4766 GCA_036000225.1 Ktedonobacterales bacterium
TGCGCGCCAGCCTTCGTCTGGAAGAATTGCGAGCCGATCACGCCGATGGCCAGCGTCACCAGGCCCAGATGCACCAGATAGCCGCCGTAGCGCTGGCGGTGGCGCCCGACCAGCCGGGCGAACGCGCCGAGGTAGTCCTCGCCGTGGCCGTGGCGCACGCGCACGCCGCGCCAGACTTCGTAGAGGATGGTCCAGGCGGCGAAGGTACACAGCGTGAACCCGGCGATGGCCCACCCGGCGCGCATGCCCAGCAGCGGCAGCGCCACGGCGATCACCGCCGCGGCCAGGGCGGGCCAGCGGAAGTTGCGCCAGATGCTCGCGCGCGAGGCGCGGCGCCAGGCGAGCAGTGGACCCACGCCCATTACGAAGATCAGCACGGCGAAGAGCGGGCCGTTGACCTGATCGTAGAACGGCGCGCCGACGGTCATCTGCTGGTTGCGGAAGGTCTGCGAGATCAGGGGGAAGATCGTGCCCCAGAACGTGGCGAAGGTGATGGCGACCAGCAGCAGATTGTTGATGAGGAAGCTGCCCTCGCGCGAGACGATGGACTCCATCTCCTGTTCGGGGCGCAACTGTGGCAGGCGGAAGACGAAGAGGCCGATGCTCACGAGCAGCACCAGCACCAGGAAGCCCAGGAAGTAGGGACCGATGGCGGAATAGGCGAACGAGTGGACCGAGTTGATGATGCCGCTGCGCACCTCGAAGGTGCCGAAGATCGAGAGCGCGAAGGTCGCCAGCACCAGCGAGAGGTTCCAGACCTTGAGCGTGCCCCGGCGTTCCTGGACCATTGACGAGTGCAGGAAGGCTGTCGCCGTGAGCCAGGGCATCAGGGCGGCATTCTCGACGGGGTCCCAGCCCCAGTAGCCACCCCAGCCCAGCACGTGATACGCCCACCACATCCCCAGCAGCAGCCCCGCCGTCTGGATGCTCCAGGCGGCCAACATCCAGCGGCGAATGGCGCGCAGCCAGCCGGTGTCGAGGCGGCCGCTGATCATGGCGGCCATGGCGAAGGCAAAGGGCAGCGAGAAGCTCATGTAGCCCATCAGCAGCATGGGCGGGTGCACCAGCATCCCGGGATCGAGCAGCAGCGGGTTGAGTCCCTGGCCATCGCGCGGAACGAGCACGCCGCGGGTGAAGGGGCTGGCGACGAAGGTCAGCAGCACGAGGAAGAAGGTCTCGATGGTCATCAGCGTGGCGACGACATAGGGCATCAGATAGGCGGGGGCGCGGCGCGCGGTGAGCACGGCGATGGCGGAGAAGAGCGAGAGCATCAGCGCCCAGTAGAGCAGCGAGCCTTCCTGGCCGCCATAGAACGCCGAGATGGTGTAGTACCAGGGCATCGAGAGGCTGGAGTGTTCCGCGACATAGGTGGCGCCGAAATCATGGGTGACGAAGGACGCGGCCAGGGCTACCGCGGCGGCCACGAGGAAGGTGGTGACCAGCAGCACGGCGCGCTGGCCGCTGACCAGCAGCCCCCCTGCCCCCCTGCGAGGAGGGTCCAGACGGATACCCCCTGTGCGTGGGGCGTCCAGAGCGAAGGATCCCGTTCCGCTGCGCGGGGGGACAGCAGTGAGGGTACCCGCTTCGGGACGCGCGGATGGCGAAGGCAGGGCGAGGCGCGCGCCGAGCACCGACACGACGACGGCGTAGACGGCGAACACCAGGGCCAGCGTAATCGCAATCGCACCCAGATCGGAAAAGTGCACGCGCATGCCTCCGAGCGAGCAGGAGTACTAGGCGCCGGTGGGCGTCGCCGACTGGAACTTCGAGGGACATTTGGTGAGCAGCGTCGAGGCGTGGAAGACGCCGGCGGCCGCGGGCAGCGTGCCCTCTACCACGACGGTGACACCTGGGCGGAAGATGTCGGGGACGATGCCACTGTAAGTCACGGGCAGGGTGTTCTGGCCATCGTCAATGGTGAAGCGCACGGTCTGCGTCTGGTCGTCGCGCGCCACGGTTCCCGGCTGCACCGTGCCCGCCACGCGCACGATGCGCCCGGCGCAGTCGTGGCAGCCGCGCAGTTCTTTGACGGTCATATAGTAGGCGGCGCTGGTGGTGGTGTTGGCATAGATGAGATAGGCCACCGCCGCCGCGACAGCCAGCCCGGCGGCGACGAAGCTCCAGCGCAGCCGGCGGCGCCGCGGCGCGGGTGTATCCACCTCAGGCGCGACGAGATCATCGATCATCCAGGTTTCCTCCTCCATGCCGCCGGCGATTGAGCGCTGGTGCCCACCGGCGGGCGTCCACCGGTCGCCTCTACCCAATATCATAACGAAGCGAGATGTCATGACGAGACTGATAACGCGATCCATGATAACGCGATCCGTCACGTGCCCGGAGCGTACACCCAGAACGAGAGCCAGAGGGCGTACATCCGTACGCCCCTACGGACCGGCCAACGCGGCAGCGAAAATCCGCGCGCATCACGAAGACCAGAGCGCACACCCGTGCGCCACGACGAGATAACCGGGTCCAGAGCGCACACCCGTGCGCGACTACGGAACGGGCAGCGGTGATGACGCCTCGAACAGGGCTGTCAGCAGGGCGCCGAGCAAGAACGCCAGCAGACCCAGCGCCAGGATCACGCGGGGCGCGGCCCGCCAGAACGCGCCACGGGCCGTGCGCAGCCGCGCGAGGCCCTGCTGCGCCTGCGCGATGGCAAGCCCAAAGAGCGCCACCACGACGACGATCTTGAGCGCGAGCGTCACCAGATAGGCGGCGCCCACGGCGACCGACGTGAGCCGATCGAAGGTCAGATACACGCCGGTGAGCAGCAGTACCCCCATGCACAGGTTGACCAACTTGCGAAACAGCTCCGCCGCGCGCGCCGCCACCTGGGGCGCGGGTCCACCCAGGCGTAGGGCCGGCAGCAGCACCAGCAGGTAGAAGATGCTGCCGCCGATCCAGGCCGAGGCGGCCACCAGGTGCGCGGTGCGCATGAACACGCGCAGCGCGAGCAGCATCAGCGTACCGCCTCTTATTCATCCTGTGCATCACAGCCGGGTCCCGGCGAGTTGCTGCGCCCAGATCGAGAACTGTGACACCTGCCCCGTTAAATAGAGCAGACCCACCAGAATCAGTGCTACCCCGCTGACTTTGGTCACGATCGCGCCATAGCGTTTGAGCCAGCCCAGCGCCCGCAGCCCCGCTGACCAGCCGAGGCCCACGGCGATGAATGGGAGCGCGAAGCCCAGCGCGTAGAGGCTGAGCAGCAGCGCGCCCCGGCCGATGCTGGCCGAGGCGCCGGCATAGAGCAGGATGGCCGCCAGCACGGGTCCGATGCAGGGAGTCCAGCCGGCGGCGAAGACGACGCCCAGTCCAAAGGGCGCCAGCCCACCCAGCCCACTCAGCGCGCCAGCGGAGCGACCCGCGAACCATGGCAGCCGCCACTCGCGCGCCAGCGCCAGCGTCCAGGCGCGGGGCAGCAGATCGAGCAGGAACGCGCCCATCACCAGCATGGCGATGCCCGCGACGGTCTCCAGCACCAGCTTGTAGGCGGCCAGCAGGACACCAAACGAGGCGGCCACCAACCCCAGCGCCACAAAGGTCGCCGAGAAGCCCGCGACGAAGAGCAGGCAAACGCGTAGCACTGGATGGTCGCGTCGCCGCAGCGCTGGGGCTGTCCCCTCCGATTGCTGTGCGCGGGGAGGCCCGAGACGCGCGGAGGTGCCCGCGAGATAGCTCATATAGCCGGGGACCAGCGGCGCGACACACGGCGAAAAGAACGACACAGCCCCCGCCGCAAACGCGGCGAGTCCGGCGTCCCATCCCAGTGGCGCAATCCCCTGCATCGCTGGTACCTTCCCGATGGTTGTGAATGAAGGCGGGCGTACAACCCGCGGAACGAGGCCGCAGAACGAGGGTCCAGAGCGCACACCCGTGCGCGACTACGGGGACGGCGATTTGAGCAGATTCTCGATTCCCAGTTCCAGCGTGCGGTCGTCCACGGGGCCGCCCTCATGCCGCAGCACGGTGCCGGAGCGACTGATGAAGACGGTCTCAGGCGTCCCCGTCACGCCGTAGGAGATCGCGATCGAGCCAGTTTGGTCGTCGGGACCCGTGGCGTAGGTGGTGCCGTACTGGCGCAGGAAGGCCCGCGCCGCGGCCGGTGTGTCGCGTTCGTCGACGCCGATGAAGACGACGCCAGCAGCCTGATACTTTTGCCAGGCGGCCTCGAAGATGGGCGCCTCATCCTGGCAGGGCACGCACCACGAGCCCCAGAAGTTCACCACCACGGGCCGGCCCTTCAAGCGCGCCAGATCGAGCCGTGTCGCCGCCGTGGCCGGCCCCGCGCTCGGAGGGTAGAGCGTGATGGCGAACTCGGGGCCGGGCTTGCCCACTAGCGGCGAGGGACCCAGCGTCGCCACGACGTGTTGCGCGGCGAGCAAACGCGACCAGAGCAGGATCAGCAGGGCGCCAACGGCCAGCGTGGTCACCGCGAAGCTGATGATCCCGCCGCGGGTCCAGCGGATGTGGCTGGTCCCGCTGTCTGGTCGTTTGCCTGGTGTTGCTGCCATGATGGCGTGGGCTCTTCTCGTGGTGGACCGTTACCCTCCGGTCCTCGTCGGTGGCGCGCGGGCGCCCACCGGACGCCCCTACGCATGCTCCCGTCTGTGGCGCGCGCCCACGCCGCGGTGGCCGCTAGTGGCCGCGCCGTCGCCAGTCTGGCGCGTCGGGATGTTTGATATCGTAGAACGGACGCGCGCTGCGCACGACGGGAATGGTCTCGAAGTTGTACGCGGCGGGCGGCGAGGTCGTATCCCATT
>DASYGC010000758.1:0-4529 GCA_036000225.1 Ktedonobacterales bacterium
GTGGCTCCTCAGCATGAACACGGCTCTCACCCGCGGGCCAGGATTCACCTACCAGCATATACCTGGCCCATATACCTCGCCGGCATTGAGCCACTGGCAAGCCGCTATGAGTTCACACTCAACATACATGTCATAATGCCCGTCACACATGACATCACATCAACTCGTGTAGGGGCGTACGGGTCATTCGTGACCAGTCATGATGTACGCCCGCTGGATGCCGGGCAAAGCCTGGCTTTTCACCACCGCACACCGCTCATGCTCCAGGACTTAGTATCACATAGAGAGGGGAAAGCGCATGACATCCCATTCCGTCCGCACGAGGTTGACTCTGCCAGCCGATTTGTTGGCGGCGGTTGATCGCGCGGTCAGTGATGGACGAGCCCGCAGCCGCAACGAACTGGTAATCCAAGCGCTTCGTCACGAGCTCGCCGCCCAGAAGCGTGCCGCCATTGACGCGGACCTCATGATGATGGCCAGAGATCCTGAATACCAGGCTGAGGCCCTTGAAATTGAGGACGCGTTTGCTAGCGCGGATGCTGAGGCGCTCCGCTTGGGTGGGATCATCGAATGAAGCGGAGAGGTGTGTACGACGCTCACTTCTTCGCACTCGATCTGCCCCTGCCGTAGCACACCATTTGTCCTACCCGTTACCTTCCGCGGCCCCCCACGTTCTAGAATATAGAACAAATGTTCTGTTGTTCGCGGAGGTCATCCGGCTCACCCCTCCAACGCGGGCGGTGAACCGCGGGTTTGCGCGCGGCCCGACCGCGACCACCAGGCGGTGCCCCAAAGCAGGGGTGAGCTGGTGACCTACGGGACAATCTCTAGCTGACATTGTAGGCGGCGCGAGCCGCGCGGCGGGCGTCCACCGGAGCGGCGCCCCTAACGTGTTTGGGCGACAAATTGGAGGTCGGATCGGGCGTCTACCAGACGTTCCTACGCGGGCATGAGTCACGGCGAACACACACATTCTGAAAGGAGCGCATCCATGAGACTGGCGTGGCCGGTGTGGGGCAGGCGGGCCGCACCCCGGTCTCGACCGCGGGTGGCCCAGGCGATCCAGGCGGCGCGCACGGCGGAGTTCACCCGCGTCGCTCCCGGATATCTGGCGGTGTATGTGCTGGGCAACGACGCGCCGGCGCCGGCGCGCAGCCCCTTCGATGGTCGCCGGGCGAACGCCTGGCAAGCGATTGACTCGACGTTGCGCGAACTGCGCGCATCCTGACATCCCGTATGCTCCAGGCGCACTCACGGCGATAGGTCTGGGCACGACGTTGCGCGAACGGCGCGCATCCTAGCGAAATACCACAAAGCGATGATCGAAACCAGAGCGGGACGCGGGGTGATCCATCACCCGGCGTCCCGTTCGTTCTTCCGCGCGTTGCCGCGCCATTGGGCACCTGAGTGATGACCCTGGAAATTCAATTTCAGGGCGCCCGCAGCTATCCGCTTGCCATATCAAAGTGACAGCCGCGGTACTTCCTCCCTACCCCGCCGCCAGCAGCGGCTCCGCGACCTCAGCCGCCAGCCGCGCCACGATGTCCGCCGGAAATGGCGGTGTCAGATAGATCACCAGGTGCGTCGCGCCCGCCTGGATGTACGCGCGGAGCGTCTCGCGTCCACTGTCCAACTCATCGGGCATGAGCCGTACCTGCACCGAACGCTCGATGGTCGCGGGGTCGCGCCCGATCGCCGCGCAATGCTGGTCCAGCACCGCATTCTTGTGCGTGAACTCCTCCACCGTCCCACCGCCGTAGTTCCAGATGTCGGCGTACTGTGCCACCACCCGCAGCGTCAGTTGCTCGCCGCTGCCGCCGATCACAAACGGTGGATACGGTTTTTGGAGCGGCTTTGGCTCGCAGCGCGCCCCTTTGAGCTGATAAGAGGTGCCGTCAAAGTCGGGCGCCTCCTGCGTCCACATGCGCCGGATCACCTCGCACGCCTCGCCCAACCGGCGAATGCGTTCGCCCGGCGCGTACAGCGGGATGCCGTAGGCCGTGTGCTCCAGCTCGTTCCAGCCCGCCCCGATGCCGAAGTCCAACCGGCCCCCGCTGATGTGATCGACGGTGGCGCCCATCTTGGCGAGCACGGCGGGATGCCGGTAGGTGTTGCCGGTGACCATCAGCCCCACGCGCAGGCGCTCGGTCCGCGCGGCGAGCGCGGCCAGCAGCGTCCAGCCCTCCAGGCAGGGGCCGGTTGGGTCCGCATTGATGGGCATGAAGTGGTCGAAGGCCCAGGCATGCTCGAACACTGGCGTCGCATCCGCCTCGCGCCAGACACGCAGGATGTCTTCGTAGGTGGTGTACTGCGGCATGGTCTTGATGCCAAATGAGCGTTTGCGTGATGCGGGCATGAGCGTGTGGTCCTTTCATCCAGGCCCGAGGGCGTGCTACCATTGCCGTGATGGAGTGGGCGGCGCGGGCATGTGGCGCTCCAGGCAGTATACGACCCACCTCAGCGCGCACGTTGCGTAGTAGTCTCGTGCCGCACACGGGATGCCAGTGGTGACACACATGGCGCGTGTTGAGCGGGAGAAGGCAAGCCATGATCGCGGGTGTCACGCTTCCGAAGGTGATCTTCGAGCTGCTGATGTATCTGTGTCTGGGGCTCTGCATCTGGCACGCGTTGCGGCAGGGAACGGCGCGCCGTGCGCGGCTGATCGAGCTGGGCGCGGGCGTGCTCTACGGCGTCACACTGGAGACGCTCACGATTCTGCAGTTCCATTCCTATCGCTACGGCCACTTTCTGGTGATGCTCGGCACTGTGCCGCTGTGCATCGGTGTGGGCTGGGGTATCATCCTGTACTACGCGATGCAACTTGCCGATGGCCTGCCGCTACCGCGCTGGGCAACTCCGGCGCTGGTGGCACTGCTCGGGCTGAACATCGACCTCGCGATGGATGCCGTAGCGATCCGCATTGACATGTGGCACTGGACGTTTCTGAAACTCACCGACCAGTGGTTCGGCGTCCCCTTCGGCAACTTCTACGCCTGGTTTGTCGTGCTCTGTTCGGCATCAGCCCTCCTCTGGCTGGCGCGTCCCCTCACCTCTCAACCGGGGTGGCGTGGGCCGCTAGCGGCGCTGGGTGCGATCGTCGGGTCGGTGGTCATCCTGGCGCTGCTCGACGAGTTGCAGGTGCGCTATGCGCTCCTGCCAGGCGCGATTCAGTGGCTGCCGATGACCATTTTACTGGTCGCCGGCCTGGTCGTGGTGACGTGGGGCGCCTGGCGGACGCGCAGCGCGCCGCGTGTGCTCCTCGCACGCCACACCACCGCTGACTTTGCTCCGGCCCTGGTCCCCGTGTTCTTCCATGTCTTCTTCTTCAGTATGCTCTTTGTCGCCGGCATTGCCAGCCACCTGCCGGTGCTGATTGCGGTCTCGCTGGCGATGCTGCTGCTCGGCGTCGCGGTGGATGGCGCGCTCGTGATGCGGGTCCAGTCCTCTGCCTCACGTACCGCTAGCCCTGAAATGGCCAGCGCGTCATGGGCCAGGTCATGGCGCCGTCAAAGACACGAACTGACTTGAGGCGCGGGTCAATGCTCGCGCTCCTCCTGCCTCCGACCAGCGTGCGTGCGTGCGTAGTAGCGCCGCATCTTGGCGCGGCTGCCACAGCTCTCCATGCTACACCAGCGGCGCCGGCCACTCTTGCTGCTATCCAGGAACAGCCAGCCACAGTCGTCCAGGCCCGGGCAGACGCGCACCCGCCGCACCTCTGGCGCCGTTAGCAGGTCCACCGCCGAGCGGATAATGGGCCACAGCAACTGGTCAAGGACCTGCGCTCCGGTGGGCCACTGCCACGCAAAGCCCTTCTCCTCGGCGACGAGTTGAGCCTGGGTCATCATCTCCACATAGGCGCTGTGCACCGCCGCCAGGTCCGCCGCCGCCGGTTCCCGCCCGCCCGCCACCGCGACAAACACCCGATAGAGCGTCTCGCGTAGCGCGATCGCCCGCGCGAAGAGCGCGCTGGCGTCATGCGGGTGCCTCGCCGCGGCGCGCAGCAACGCGTCCACCTGCTCGGCTGTGAGCAGTTGTGCATGCGCACTCCACTGCGCCAGGTCCGCATAACTGGCGAGATAGTCGTGCCGCCGCTCGCCAACGCGTGGGTCGATCGTGTTGATGAAGTCCAGGCACGCCCGTCCGCCAAGCAGCTCCAGTGTGGCGATCGCTCGGTGGTCACCTGGCGGTTCATCATCGTGTCGCTCGCTCGGTGTCCCTGCCATATGACCTCCCTCTGGTAAAATTACCACTATAATATTCTTGACAGGTAAGTCTGTGCGCGCTATCATCTTACTGTTGATTGTAGCTTATAGGGTAATGCTCGACCTGTCAAGGGTGCGGTAGCCGGCGCGTGCCAGGGCATGTTAGCAGGCGGTCACCCCACCCAGGGCCGAGTGAAACTCCGATTCGCGCGTGTCATGCGCATGGCGGGACGACTTGCGCGGGCTCGGGTTCGAGGAGATCACGATGCAAGACACCATCTCAGGCACACAACTTGGCATCCGTGCTTTGCTGCGGGCGCTGGCCAA
>DASYGC010000759.1:0-3284 GCA_036000225.1 Ktedonobacterales bacterium
TGGGACATCCAGCGCATGGGCCCGAGCACCGGCCTGCCCACGCGCGTCTCTCAGGGCGATGTGATGATGGTGTATTACCTTGGCCACGGCGACACCAAGCAGGTCGTGCTCTTCCCCGCCAGCATGAAGGAGTGTTTCGAATTCGGCTGGCACGCCTTCGACCTTGCCGACCGGCTGCAAGCGCCAATCTTCGTCCTGAGCGATCTCGATCTGGGCATGAACCTGTGGATGACCGAGCCGTTCGACTATCCCGAGCGGCCGATGGACCACGGCAAGGTGTTGAGCGCCGAAGACCTGCAACGTCTGGGCGGCTTCGAGCGCTACGGCGATCCTGACGGCGACGGCATCGGCCCGCGCACGCTGCCCGGCACCGAGCATCCGCGCGCGGCATACTTCACGCGCGGCAGCGGCCACAACGCCAAAGCCATCTACACGGAGAAGCCCGACGAGTGGTCGGCCAACCTCGAACGGCTGGAGCGCAAACACGACCACGCGCGCACGCTGGTGCCAGCGCCGATTGTGGACGAGGTGGCGGGCGCGACGATCGGTCTGATCGCCTACGGCTCGACCGATCCGGGTATCGTGGAGGCGCGCACCATGCTGGCCGCGCGCGGCATCAAGACGAGCTACCTGCGCATCCGGGCGCTGCCCACCACCGCGGCGATCGACGCCTTCCTGGCGCGGTACCCACGCACCTACGTCGTCGAGAATAACTTCGACGGACAAATGGCGAAGGTGTTGCGGGCTGAGCTACCCGCGCACGCGGCGCGCATTACCTCCGTGACGCATTGTGACGGGCTGCCGCTGACGGCCCGCTGGATTGCCCAGTCGATTCTGGAACAGGAGCGCTAAGCATGGCAGTGATACCGCAGGAACCCCCGCAGCAAAGTGTCAACATCATCGGCCTGACGCGCAACGACTACAAGGGCAATCCCTCCACGTTGTGCAAAGGGTGCGGCCACGATTCGATCTCCGCGCGCATCATCTCGGTGTCCTATGATCTGGGGCTGCGTCCGTCGCAGGTCATCAAGTTGAGCGGCATCGGCTGCTCCAGCAAGACGCCCGCCTACTGGCTCGGCCAGTCGCATGGCTTCAACGCACTGCATGGGCGCATGCCGTCAGTGGCCACGGGCGCCACACTGGCCAACCATACGCTGAAGGCCATCGGCGTCAGTGGCGACGGTGACACGGGCAGTATCGGCATCGGCCAGTACAAGCACATGGTCCGCCGCAACATCCCGGTGGTCTATATCATCGAAAACAATGGCGTGTATGGGCTGACCAAGGGCCAGTTCTCAGCGACCGCCGATGTGGGCCAGCAGCTCAAATACGCTGGACTGAACGAGTTCCCCCCGATTGATCTCTGCCTGGAGGCTGTCGTCGCCGATTGCGGCTTCGTGGCGCGCTCGTTCGCCGGCGATCCGCGCCAGGTGGAGGCTCTGCTCAAGGCGGCGCTCAGCCATCGTGGCACGGCGGTGATCGACATAATCAGCCCGTGTGTGACCTTCAACGACGACGATGACTCCACCAAGAGCTATGCCTACGGCAAGGCGCACGAGGAGATTGTCTCGGAGTTCACCTTCGTGCCCGCGCGCGAAGAGATCACGGTAGACTACGCCGAAGGCACCAGCACCGACGTGCGCATGCACGATGGCTCGGTGATTCACCTGCGCAAGCTCGACAATGGCTACGATCCGACCGATCGCTACGCCGCGATGAAGCTGCTCGAAGAGGCGCACCAGAAGACGGAGTTCATCACCGGGTTGATCTATGTCAACGAAGGGCGCCCCTCGTTCCCTGAATTGGAGCGTCTGCCCGAAACTCCGCTGGCGCACCTGTCCGCCGACAAGTTGCGTCCCTCACGTGAGGCGCTGGCCAGGGTGCTGGCAGGCATCGCGTAACGGACCTTTCCCCCTGCCCCCTTCCCCGGCGCGGGGAGGGGGAGCCAGAGAGATGGCAGCGGTGTGGGCGGAACGGCAGTCACAACGACCCGAAATCGACTCCAATAGGGGCCGGGCGCTGCTCCCGGCCCTGCAGACACTCTGCGCAGGGCAGCCATTCTATCCCGAGTTCGCCTGGCCTGCTACAAGAGGTCTCCTCTCAATAGTGGGGGTTGACGCGCGTACCTTCGGGGTGCCTATACTGGAGTCTACGGGGTGTAGCGCAGCTGGCAGCGCGCATGCTTTGGGAGCATGAGGTCGCCGGTTCAAATCCGGCCACCCCGACCATCTTTCCCTCGGTCTTGGGAGCAAGCGGTTCAACCGTGGCCTACACGACAAGCACTGCACATGCCGGCTCATCTGAAATTGCGGCTGTGGATCACCGCGCCATTATGGCGTGGCATTTGCCGTCGCGGTGTCGGTTGGCGTAGGTCCTGCACCCGGCACAACCATGTCCGTGATGCGGAATCCGCCGACGCCACCGTAATCAATATCAGCTGTAAAGGTTACCGGCACAGCACCGCCCGCCAGCAATGTACACAGACTTACCGCGGGCGTCAGTGTCACCGACGTCGATTTGCCCGCCGGCAACGTACCATACGGCAGATTGGCTACCGCCCAGGGCAGTTTGCCGTCTGGCGTCGCCTGAGCAACATTGACCCACCAATCGACGGGCACGTTACTATGTCCATTGTCAAGAAAAATTGCCAGGGCGGCTAAGGGCTGGGTGCCGTTACAGTGTTGTGTGACACTGGTATCGCCACCGCCACCAAACTTTATAGTCCCCGCTGGCACCGGCGGAATCGGTGTCGCGCGGGGAGTGGCCGTGGACGATGTTACGGTGCCAGTTCTCGATGCTGGCACCGTCGTGATGACAATGCTTGGGCCCACGACCACCGCGCCAGGCATTCGCGGACCTTTGGCCACTGCAAAAGCCGCCAGGCTTACACCTGACAATACCAGGGCGGCGAGGACTACCTGTACGATGGTCCAGAAACGGACCTGACGCCACGCAGGCGCTCTATGAGGTCCAGGTGGCGGCACATCCAGCACGAGATCCATCGGCGCTGAAACCAAACCATGATCTTCCGCCGCGACATCTTGTTCGATGTTGTGTTGTTCCCACCTGGGACTAGAATCCTCTTGGCCTGTCGTCAGCACAGTATCCGCCCCATTCGTCCCTGATTTCTCGTGCGCCTACCTCCGATTTCCCTGGCGCAGTATATCAGAGGTTCAGCGCGCAGTAAACCGACAGGTCCGTCGTGCATGCGCTACGACACATGTCCAGGTCTGCTGGACCACGCATTTCCGGTGAATCGTCCCAGTAACCGCCATGGTTCCCGC
>DASYGC010000760.1:0-2251 GCA_036000225.1 Ktedonobacterales bacterium
GTCCTGGCAGGAGGCCGTTGCGTACGCCGCCGCGCCCTGGTGGCTGGCGGTGATCTTCAGCGCCAGAGGATTGCTGGCGCCCACCGCTGGGGTGATCGCCGCGAAGAACGGACTCCCCGCGGCGAGCCAGTTCAGTGGGCCGTTCTGGACCGATGGCACCCATGTGGCGGCGCTCTGCTTCGCGCTGCTGCTCTTTGCCGGGCTGGGTTTCATTGGATTCATTGTCAAAGAAGCGATCTTCGACGCTTGATGATCGGGCGGGCGTCGGGCATGTGGGGTGTCCTGTCCGCGCCCATGTGGCAAACTATCCATGAACGAGCCGTATCAGAGAGCCGGAAATGAGCGGGTGAGCGTGAGCGGAGCACATGACAGCCACACAGAAGCCGCCGATGCGGGCGCATCCTTCGGGGCGCGCCTGCGCGCGCGCTGGCAGGCCGGCACCCTGCTGTGCGTTGGCCTCGACCCCGAGCTGGAGCACCTGCCCGCGACAATCCAGCGCGGCGATCCGGCGGCGGCCATCCTGGCGTTCAATACCGCGATCGTCAACGCCACGAGCGATCTGGTCTGTGCTTACAAACCCAACGCCGCATTCTACGAAGCGCATGGACCGCCAGGCATGGAGGCGCTCATCGCGACCATCGCCCTGATCCACTCGCAGGCGCCAGGCGTGCCGGTCCTGCTCGACGCCAAGCGTGGCGATGTGGGCAACACCAGCCGCGCCTATGCGCACGCCATCTTCGATGTCTGTGGCGCCGACGCCGTGACCGTTCAGCCCTACCTGGGACGCGATGCGCTCGCGCCATGGCTCGAGCGCGCCGACCGCGGCGTCTTCGTCCTTTGCCGCACTTCCAATCCCGGCGCCGGCGAGCTGCAAGACCTGACCATCGAAGGCGAGCCACTTTTCCTGCACCTGGCGCGCCGCGTGGCGGGCGAGTGGAACGCCCAGGGAAATTGCGGTCTGGTGGTGGGCGCCACCTGGCCGGCGGAACTCGCCGCGATCCGCGCCGTCGCACCCGATCTGCCGCTGCTGGTACCGGGTATCGGCGCACAGGGCGGCGACCTTGAGCGGAGCGTGCGCGCGGGTGTCGACCACTACGGCCAGGGTCTGCTCATCAGCGCCTCGCGCAGCGTGCTGTACGCCTCCTCGGGAGCGGATTTCGCCGCTGCCGCGCGCCGTGAAGCCCTGCGCCTGCGCGATGCGATCAACGCCGCGCGTGATCCACTGCCGGCCTGATCGACCGCGCTGCGTGCCCAACCGCGCAGTGGTCCCAGATGGAATGGAGCCTTCACCCATGCCACCCCCTAGCGCGACCGATCACAGCCCCGAGGGCCTCACCCCCACACAGCAAAGATTCGCCGATCACCTGCTGGCCACCAGCGCCGTCAAGTTCGGCGCCTTTCGCCTCAAGCTCCACGAACAGCAGCCCGATGCGCCCCTCTCGCCGATCTACGTCAACCTGCGTGTGCTGCGTTCCTACCCCGATGCGCTAGATGCCACCGTCGAGGCGCTGGCCGAGTTGATCACGGCGCACGACCTGCGCTTCGATCGCTATGCCGATGTGCCTATGGCCGCGACGCCGATAGTGGCCGTGCTCTCGCATCTGACCCGCATCCCCATGCTGACCCCGCGCGAGCCCAAGACCCACGGCCTGGCCGGCAGCATTGATGGCACCTTCACGCCCGGCGAGACCGCCCTGGTCATTGACGATCTCGTCAGCCACGCCGATAGCAAGCTCGAAGCCGTGCGCGTGCTGGAGGCCAATGGCCTGCGCGTGCGCGATATCGCCGTGTTGATTGACCGCGAGCAGGGCGGCCCGGCGCAACTGGCCGCCGCCGGCTACACCCTGCACGCCGCCACCCGGTTGAGCCAGCTGCTCGCCTACTTCCGCCGTACCGGCGCCATCGAAGAGGCGCACTACGCGGCGGTGACCGCCTACTTCGCCGGCGCCCAGTCGTGATGCCGCCCGCCCTCTATCGTCGCGCCATTCGACCACTGCTCTTCGCCCGTAGCCGCGACCCCGAGCGCATTCACTCAGAGGTGCTGGGCCTGCTAGCGGCGATCTCGCGCTCACCCGCGCTCACCCACGCGCTCGCCCGCGTCCTCGGCGGCGCCACGCCCGTCGCGGCACAGCAGCGCCAGGTCTTCGGCCTGACCTTCCCCAACCCGATCGGCCTGGCCGCTGGGCTGGATAAGGACGCCAGCGCTGTGCCCGCGCTGGCCGCGCTGGGCTTCGGCTTCCTCGAACTCGGC
>DASYGC010000761.1:0-8117 GCA_036000225.1 Ktedonobacterales bacterium
ACGCCTCCCACGTCGTCACCATCTCCATCCGCCGCGGCGCGGCTCAGTGGGACCAGTGGATCGCGCACGGCGACCCCCACCCGCCCGGGCCCCGTGGCGCGGCCCGCCGCACCCAAGCCGGCGCCGATCGCCCGGACCAACGCGCCCTCAAGTGCGCCATCGCTGCTCCCGCGTACGGCGCCCCTGATTCCGACAGCCGCGGCGTCTGCCGCCCCCCGGCCCGCGCCACGACCCGCTCCCCGACCGGCGCCGCGCATTGGCCAGCGTCCCAAGGCTACCGGCGTAGTGACCGCCGAGCACTATGCGTACGTGAAACACGATCTCCGCATGATCGCTATTTTGGTAGCCATCATGTTCCTCATCATCCTCGGCCTATATTTCTATCTGCGCTCCATCGGCCAGGTTTGATCCCCAGTGGGGGCACAAGCGCGGTGCCTAGCTGATGCGCTGCGAAAGACGTGGCGTCAATGTGAGGCCGGTTGGACGATTCCAACCGGCCTGCTCGTGGGTGGTCGCCTGGCGAATAGTTAGGTCCCAGCGAAGAGCGTCCCCAGCGGAGAGGTCATGGGCATCCCCTGACGCTGATGCGATGGAATCGTGACACCCAGAACACGCTCGGCCGCCATCGTATGGCAACAGATGCTCCAGTCCTGGAAGAAGTGGCACGTGCACGTCCACGTCCCGCGATCGAACATCACGGAGTGGGAATCATTCTCACCACGGAAAGTCGCTTCGAACCGAGTGAACTGCATCCGCCCGGGATCTTGCGCGTACTCTTTTGCCTTGGCGATCTTTCCGATCATGCTTGACTGCATGTGTGCGATGCTCCTTTTCCTGTCCCGAGTGTTCGTGGTCCAATCTGGTCAGTCATTTGCGCCGCTGGGGAGCGCGCCACTTTGCGCTGACCAGCCATACTACACGAACTTCGCTACCATCTGTGACGATAAGATTCAGTCCCGCTCGTGAAAGTGGTTAGCCTGCCTTTCCATCCGCTCGGTCGCACCACGGCGAAGACCCAACGCAACTACGCGGTTTGCGTTAGTCACTGATTCATCGGCTCGACATGACTGTGTCAAACGGCTAGCCACGCAATACACAAAGGCACCGGAGGATTACCCTCTCGGTGCCAGGTTGCTTCTGCACGCACCCCCCCGCGGTCCGACGCGTGCTCGGCGTATATTCGCCGGTCTTGCGTTCGCATCTTCGGCCTCCTGATTGAGCAGTAGAGGTCCTCTGAGGCGCGTCATGTGGGTGCTGCGTGAACGCAGTATAGCACGATCTCGTGCCCAACGTCCATGTGGCGCAAAGCAAGCGGGCGGATGTGTGGTGTCTTGTGCGTCCCCCGCTCGCGAGCCAGGCGAACAGCCCACTTCAGGGCGCAGGTGGTGTTCCGACTGGATCGGGAAGGTCCGGCACATCTCCCTGCTCCAGCGCGGTTGCCGCTCGCCGCAGCCGATCGAGCACGGCAGCGCGGCCCAGCAGCGCCAATACCGCGAAGAGCGGGGGCGCCGCGCGGCGGCCGGTCACCGCGATGCGCACCAGCCAGAACAAGCGCCCGGTCGAGCAGGAGTTCACGCGCGCCAGTGTCCGCATCGTCTCTTCGAGCGCGGGTTCGACGAAGTCGGTGGTCGCGAGCGTGTCCGCCGCCGCGCGAAGCAAGGCCACGGCCTCCGCGGTGGACGATCCGCGCTCCAGCAGCAAGGCCCGATTGAGTGTTGGTTCGCGATAAAAGTACCACACCAGGTCAGGGGTCTCGGACAACAGGCGCAGACGGTCCTGGGAGAGCGCCAGGACCTGAGTAAGATAGGTGCGAGCCTCAGCGTCGAGCTCCGCGGAGGCAACCAGTCCGGCAGCTCGGGCGTACGGCAGACAGCGCTGGAACAGATCATCCGCTGAAAGGGTTCGAATGTGCATTCCGTTGAGCCAGTTCAGGCGAGCCATGTCGAACAATGCCGGACTGCGCTGAACATGATCCAAACCAAAGTGTTCGATCAGTTCCGCGGGAGCCAACACGTCCTGGCCAGTACCAGGCGACCAGCCAAGCAGTGCTAACGCATTTTGCAGTGCCTCGGGCACATAGCCGTCCGCCAGCAGGGAGCGCAGGGAGCGCGCGCCTTCGCGTTTGGCGAGCTTCTTGCGATCTGGTCCCACGATCTGCGGCAGGTGCGCGAACTCCGGTGGCTCCCATTCCAGCGCCCGGAACATGGCGATATGCATTGGAGTGGTAGACAGCCAACTGTCACCACGCAGAATATGGCTCACTCGCATCGTATGGTCGTCAACGACACTGGCGAAATCGTACAGGATACTGCCGTTCGAGCGTCTGAGGATCGGATCTTCGTTGTGGCGCAGATCATACTCCAGCGCTCCGAACACCAGATCGGTGTAATGAACCGTCTCCTTAGGCAGCCGCAACCGCACGACGCTGGGTGTCCCGGCGAGTGCGCGGAACTCGCTGTGCGACAACGTCAGACAGTGCCGGTCATAGCGCGGCGGCTCACCGCGCGCCGCCTGTTCTGACTTCAGCGTTTCCACGCGCTGCTTGGTGCAGTAGCACGGGTAGGTCAGCCCACGCGCCAGCAGGTCATCCAGGTACCGTGTGTAGAGGGCGGTGCGCTCGGACTGCACGTAAGGGCCAAATGCTCCGCCAACATCTGGACCCTCATCCCACTCCAATCCTAACAGCCGCAAGTCGCGATAGATGGCCTCCGCGGCTCCCGATACATCGCGCCGGTCGTCGGTGTCGTCAAGGCGCAACACAAAGGCCCCGCCGTTGTGCCGCGCGAACGCATAGTTGAACAGCGCTGCCCTGACATTGCCGATATGCAGCGCTCCGGTGGGGCTGGGTGCGAAGCGCACCCGTACCGTGGTTGTTGTCACGCCCTTGGGTGCGTGGCCAGCTACCGCCGCCGCGTTCCACGAATTTGCGCGCGTCTCTCGCGCCATGCCATCCCTCCCCCTTCATCGTGCCCACCAGCGCGGTCGACACCGAATTTGCCGGTCAGCGCGCATACGACGAAGTCGGGACGCGCCGCGCCGACACAATTGCCAGAAGGGACGAGGCGTCCATCACGCGCATGAGCAACGCCTACACATACATCAACGCGCGTGAAGGCTTGTGCTCAGTCACCATGAAAATGGCCCCGTCCCACGAGGCGCATATGGCCTATCTCAGCCTGCGCCTCAAGGGACGGGGCCGCTCACTCTGAGGCTCCCTCGCGCGCCGATGGCGCGGCAAGTGAGTCAGAGCGGCTAGCCACCCCGCGGTGCCACCCTCATTGTCGCGTGCCGGCCTGTTTCCCGGCGCGCAACCACTTTCATGGGTCAACTTCAGATGCGGTGACCCACCACCCAGCCTACTTGTCACGATCGGCCCGCCAGACGGATGCGTGACGTTCTTCGGCCGGCCACTCCAGGGCTTGTTCCGACGTGCGTTCGCCCCTGGGCTCGCACCATCCCCAGGTCGCTGTTGACTCGCCGCGCCGTACTCTTCCCCTTCACCGTGGACCTGCTGATAGTCTACGCGCCCGATTGCGATTTGTCAACCTCTCAACCGTCCGGTCGGTTAGATTTATGTGAATTCACGCGTGGGTGGCTTGCGATCCGAGACATCCGCCTGGACGGACCGAGTCGCGGCAATCACTGACCGACGCTGAGCTGAGCCGTAGGTCTCCTGTGCTATACTCGAATCGAGTCCGCGCTGGCTCGTCTGCCGTTCCGCGCAACGGGCAAGCATACGAACAAACTCATGCTGGAGGACATCGCGGTGGCCGAGTTTGTCAAGGTGGCCCAGGTAGACGATGTGAAGCCGGGCGAGATGACGGTGATCGAGTTGGATGGTCACTTGATCTGCCTCGCCAATATTGCCGGTCAATTCTACGCGGTGGAGGACGACTGCACCCACGTCGGTGGTCCCCTCGATGAAGGCGAACTCGATGGCGCAGTCCTTACCTGTCCCTGGCATCTTGCCCAGTTCAATATCTGTACTGGACGGGTGCTGCGTGGTCCCGCGCGCACCGACCTACCCACCTACGGTGTACGTGTGGAGGACGGTGATGTCCTACTCGCACGGCCGGAGTAAGATCCGTTGTAGAGCGAAGCGTTGTCGGATATCCCACTTGACTCTGATGAATCACAGGCCGGCATCAGAGTTCGAGCGATGACCTACATGCATGGTATACTGGGCGGAACGAGCGTGCGATCAAAACTGTGGAGGCCAGCGTGACATCCGCCGGTCAACCCGGTAGGCGTAGTAGCGGAGCGTACGACCAGGCGCTAAAAATACTCGGCGAGCGCTCGGCCCCGCAACTCGCGGCGTTGCTGATTCCTGATATGCGGCTTGAGGGTCCGCTCTCCGGTGAATTGCCTGCCAGTGAACGGCGTGTGGATTGGATTTGGCGTGCCCGCTTCCGGGACCAGCCGTGTGTGCTCCATGTCGAGTTTCAGTTGCGTGGCAAGGCCGACATGGCTCATCGGATGTTCGTCTACGGCAGTCGCATCGTCGCCGAGTATGATCTACCGCCGTTGAGTTTGCTCGTCTACCTGATCCAGACCAAACCGCTAGCCATGTCGCCGTATGTCGTCGCATTACCCGGCAAGGAGATCATCACCCATCACTTTGACGTGGTGCGGCTTTGGGAGCTCGATCCCGCCCCAATCCTGACTGGCGGTCTGAGTGGTTTGGTTCCTATCGTCCCCTTGATGCGTGGTGCCAGACCCGAACAGTTGCCGACACTCGCCGAGCAAGTACTCGAACTTCCAGAATTGAATGCGCTCCAGCGTGGTGATCTCGTCAGCATGCTGGCTACGTTCGGAGCATTGCGCTTTCCCCGCATCGATATCTGGGAAGTGCTAAGGAGCAGTACAATGTTGTCGGAGCTCATGAACGAACTGATCCAGGATTCGCCGTTTCTGCGCAAGATTCACGACGACGCGGAGGTGCATGGGCGCGAGGAAGGGCGCGAGGCTGGACGCGAGGCTGGACGCGAGGAAGGGCGGCTTCTCGAAGCACGATCCATGCTGCGTGAAATGGCACAAGCCCGCTTTCCCGAGATCAGCGATGCTGATCTGGCGGGTATCGACTCCATCGCCTCGGTGGAGCGGCTGCATGCTCTCATTCGCGCAACGGTCAGCAGTGACTCCGCGCAGTCGCTGCTTCTTGCGGTCGGTGAGGCGCTAGGATAAGGGGGAAGCGTGGAAGGTCCTTCGCACGTCGTGTTCGGTCTGGCCGGGGCCGTGGTGATTGATAGCGTGTTCCACATTTCGGGCGCGCCGCTGCTGGCCACAGGGCAGGCGCCGTCAGCCCAGTTGATCGCCGTCAAGATCGTCTACTATGGGGTGGCGGGGCTGGGCGCGCTGGTGCCAGATATCGACAACGCGCGCAGCACATTGGGCAGGCGCCTGGGCGTCGTGAGCCGGGTGATTCAGAAGCATGCTGGTCATCGCGAAATCTTTCATAGTCTGGTTGGCTTGCTGCTGACGGGTGTCTTCGTCTGGGGACTGGCGCAGGGCATCGCCTATGGGCTATTTCGTCTGGGTTGGTCTCTCAACCCGAATAGTCCGGCGGCCCATTTCGGCTTGATTGCCTTGATCGCCTTACTGATTGGCTACCTGCTCCATCTGGTCGCGGATAGCCTCACCCTGGGGGGCGTGCCGTGGCTCTGGCCATCACACACCCGGTATGGGCTGCCACCCAAGCGTTCGTGGCGTTTTCGCTCGGGCAGCTTTGCCGAGCCAGTGGTCGTCGTGGCCGTCGCGGTAGCCGTCATTGTGGCCATTTTCCGCCATGTACTCACCATCTGATCCCAAATCGCGTCGTGTCGCCATCGTGTCGTGTCGCCACAGTTCGCTGGCGGGTGCGGCCCGTTTACTTCTTGGGCGTTGCGGTCGGAGTCTCTGGCGTGCTGGTGCCCGCTTGCGGTACCCAGTTGACATTGGGCTGTAGCGCATTGAAAAGCTGCGCCAGATCGCCGCTCGACTGTGCGGATGCCACGCTAATGTTCGTATTCCCGATGGTCCCGACACACACATTCAGTGGCGAGGTCGGGGTTGCGCCGGGTGTGGCAGACGTTGCGCCGCTGGGCGTGCTACTCGGCGGCACGGCCGTACACTGGACTTTGCCACTCAGCGTCGCGGGAATATTCGGCTGCTTTGGCGCTTCCGAAAAGCTGAGCGGGCCAATCACGGGAACGGTGTAGGTAATGCGAAAGTGGCCGACGAAGATCGGGTCGTGGATCGAGCCACCCACCAGTGCCAGGCACGCTCCTTTGGGCAAGGTCGTTGGGAGATAGGGTGTAAACCCCAATTGGCCTTGAATCGCGGTCCAATCTTGCAGAATCGGATGCGAGAGCTTCCCATCATCCTGGAACTCGACCGAGGGCTGATCGCACCAGGATATCCGCGACAGTTCCAGGGTCGTGGCATTGGGCGCCGAGGTGGTGGAGCCCGCGCAGGCAGCCAGGGCCAACGCAAGCAGCACGAATACCGTGCTGCCCACCGCCGCTCGCTTCGACCGGCCCCGCGTGTCTTGTGCTCCCATCATGCCTGATCGCGTCTGTTCCACGTTCACCCTCCGCCCCGTCTTTAATTTCTGTCCGCTTCCAGCTTCCAATGCCAGCAGTCCAATTGTCGCGCGGTGTGTTCCGCTGTCCAAGTCTATAACGCACGAGCATGCCCCGTCGGGTGCCTTGATCTCCCTAATTGGCGGCGACAGGGCATGGTAGGTTCGCGCGTACACCAAGGTGTGGCGCGAGTCACCACCTCTGGGCCGCCGCGTGCTGGAATCACCATCAGAACCATACTATACTATGCCATGACGGGCCGTCAGGATACGCAACCAGGTTCGGTTCGATCAGGAGAGAAGCGAGCGATGTTTCAAGAGATTCAGGCGGCCCTGTCGCGCGGTGAACATGTGGCGTTGGTTACCGTCGTCAAAGTCAGCGGAGCGGCTCCCTGCGCACCTGGTGCGCGGGTGCTGGTGCGCGCCGATGGGGCGCTCGTTGGCACGTTGGGCGGCGCCACCACCGATGAGCGGGCGCGCCACGATGCGCTCGCCGCGCTGGCCAGCGGTCAAGCCAGTCTCCAAATTTATCATCTTGACCCGGATAGCGGTGAGAGCGTGGGCAGTTGCGGCGCGACCCTCGAAGTCTTCGTCGAGCCGCTGGTTGCCGAGCCTCGTCTGCTGATCGCCGGCGCGGGATATGTAGGACAGGCGCTGGCTAGGCTGGCGGCGCCCCTGGGCTGGCGTGTAACCTTGCTCGACGATCGCTCCGAGTTCACGCGCCAGACACCGCCGCCCGCTGGCATTGAGTTCGCCGTGGGCGACATGCCCGAACAGTTGCGCGCGCGCGCGCTCGATGCCGCCACCTGGGTGGTCATCGTGACCCGCGGGCATCGCACCGATCAGGAGGTGCTGCTCGCGGCGCTCGCGGCGCCCACGGCCTATGTCGGCATGATTGGCAGTCGGAGCAAGGTCCAAAACATCTTCACCAAACTCCTGCACGCGGGCATACCGGCGGCCGATCTGCAACGCGTGCATGCGCCCATTGGCTTAAACCTTGGCGCGCAGACGCCTGATGAGATCGCGTTGAGCATCGCCGCTGAACTGGTGATGCTACGGCGCGGCGGCACTGGTGGCTCGCTACGCGACCAGCAGCATCCGCTCGACGATCATTCGCCCGCCCGTGACACCTCGGATGGCAGGAGTGCGGCGGCTCCCGCGCGCGAGTAATGCGTTCACCGCGTAATGCCGGCTTGAATTTCCCGCTCTTGTTTCTGGATCTCCCGCGCCTCCTCCGGCGGGCTCAGCAGCTTGTCGTAGTACGCGGTATGACGATTCAGCGAAACCAGGAAAACCATGAGGCCAAGCAGCAGGGCCGCCCCATAGCTGAGCACGTCAAGCGTGTGCCGATCAGGACTTGCCCCTGATCGACCGATTACATCGGAAATCCACCCTTGAGTTGTGAGATACACGCCCAGGATCAGCACCGCCGTTGCCGTGCAGAGGCTGCCGATTACCGCCGTCGTGAAGCAAATCAGGTGGGTAATGGTGCCGCGCTTCTCGCCCTTTGGGAGTGTTTCCAGACGCCAGAGAAACGCCTTCTCGATGTCGGGTACCT
>DASYGC010000762.1:0-7795 GCA_036000225.1 Ktedonobacterales bacterium
TGACATCGCTCCACGATCGCCGCGAAGAAGCGCCGGAACACCTCCAGCCCGTAGCGCTCGCGGATGCGCGTCAGGCTGGAGTGATCGGGCAGTGCCTCGCCCAAGTCGTATCCTATATACCACCGCGCCCCTAGCCGATCCGCCACTAGGCGCAGGAGTTGGCGCTCGGAGCGGATGCCCTCGAAGAACATCACGAGTTCCAGTTTGAAGAAGACCACCGGGTCGATGCTTGGCCGCCCCGCCGCGGCATAGTAGGGTGCTACCAACTCCCGCACGAAGCCCAGATTCAGCACTCGATCCACGTGCCGATAAAAGTGCTCTCGGGGCACCAACTCCTCCAGCGTGAGGTGCTCGACCGGCGCGAACACCCGCGCCTTGATCCCCATCATGGCACCGTTCCTCTCCGCCACTCTCCGTCCTTCGTAGCGACAGGGTGCTGCGGTTGGGCGCCAGCGTCAAGGCCCCCTTCCCAAGTCATTTTTCACCAGGCTGGGCGCATCGCTCTCGGCATGTTGTAGTAGCTAACAACAGTTGAGGCTCGCGGTATCCCCCTGTGGAGTAGGGACTGGGGTGTATCCCGGCGTAGGGTCAGGGCACGCCACCTGAGTCTATGGCCATTCCCATTTCACCTATGGTCGAGCAGCGAAAAGGCACGCGGATGGACTTAACGGCCAGGACAGGAGGTGGACGGGTGGCGGCAGCAGGCCACCGAGAAACGCTAGTCGCTGTGCGATCCGTGCCAGCGAGGCTGGACCCGCACGACCGATCGGTAGCGGCTCGGCGGCTTCGTCGGTTGGGGCACCGACCAGCACCAAGTGCCGATCGGCGCACTGCTGGAGACGTGCCTGCGCTCCCCACCAGGGACAGGGTTCGGCGATGGCGCGGATCACCACCGTTTGTCCCACCCAGGCCTGCGCGGCGTGGTCCAGCTGGCCACAGGGCAGGGCCATGATGCCGGAGAAGGCGGTCGACTATGCCCTGGCGCCCGCCGGTAGTGTGGCAGTTCCTGCCACCGGCATCCTGGCGGGCGTGGACTCGGCTGTGTCGTGACCGATGCGCCCCACGCACTCGCTCCTCGATCGATCTGCGCGCCGGGTTGATGGGCCCCCGCGCGCCGCACAGGCTGGCCCTCTGCCGTATCTCCGTGCGCTCGCGATGCACGGCCGCCAACGTGGCCCGAACCGGGCAGCGCAGTCAACCGCCGGGCCTGGACCTCACGCCCGAGGGATCGAAGCGCCGACCTCGTGCATGGCGGGCAACAGCGATCAACGACATTCGCACAGGCCTCCCAGCTGCGCCTCTGTCACCGCCAGGATTCTCGCCTGCCGCATGGCTACCTGGTGCACCCCGCCACAGAGATAGAGTCGACGATCTCCCCACGGCGACGTGCCGCCTCTCCACCGACACGGCTGGCGGGGACCTCAGCCTCGACATGAACGTGCAGGTCCACGGTTACGGCGTCTTGGGAAGGGTTCGCACCCGCCGCGTGATTTGCCCGTTGCTCTCCCAGTAGGTCCGCTTGTTGGCGATCTGTGGATCATCCATGGCCGGTTGGACGTGCCCCTCGGCATCGATGGACCGCGACGTGATGGTATGCACCCCAGCGGGGGGCTTCCCCCAGTCCACGGACCACAGCGTCCACGCGAATGCGGTATCGCCGCGTTCGTCGATGGTTGCCGGTTGCCACGGCCCGCCGTCGATCCGCACCTCCACAGCGGCAATCGGCGCGCCCCAGGCCGCCCCGGCGATCCGATAGGCGCCATCCTTGCTGGTGACCCTGGCCGGCGCCGATTTGAGCAGCGCGCGGCCGACGGAGGTGAAGCGGGCCAACTTGAGGCCGCCGTGCTGCTCCTCGCGGATGGTCACGTAGTCGCGTCCCATGAAGCGGTTCTCCAGGCGGGTGTTCAGGACCTCGATGCGCGCGAGCCACTTGACGTTGGCGATGCCATACCAGCCTGGGGCGATCAGCCGCAGGGGGAAGCCATGGGCCACGGGCAGTGGCCGCCCGTTCATCTCATAGCAGAGCAGGTTGTCGGGGCTCAAGGCGTCGGCAAGCGCCATGCTGCGGCCAAACGGCTCCCTGAAGGTGCTGTTGCGAACCGTCTCTATCCCGGAATCGCTCCCCCAGAAGGCCACCTCCGTGCCCTGGTCGAAGGTCCCCGCTTCCTGGAGCACCGGGGCCAGGGGCGTGCCGGCCCAGGTAGCGTTGCCGATGCCGCCGGTAAAGAACGGCAACCCGTGGTTCCCGGAGCACTCCAGCGTGAAGGTGACCTCGCGGCGCGGGCGAGCGCGTAACTCGGCCAGGCTGAAGGTCCGGGGCTGCTGGACCAGGCCCCCGATCTCCAGGCGCCAATCCTTCTCGGCCAGGACGGGCACATTGTAGTGGTGGATGGTGAAGAACTGGTCAATCGGCGTCAGCACGGAATCCAGCCGTTCCCACACAAGCTGGTTCCCGATCACGTTGGGGGCTTGGTTCGGTGGCGGCTGATCGAGCCAGGGAAGCACGACCTCCCCGGCACGCGGTGAGGCGGCCTGCGCCGGGTTGGGGAAGCGCAGCAGCGCCATCCCGGCCAACGTCGCGCCACCTTGCAGCATGGCGGCCCTACGGGAAATCTCGCGTGTCTCCACTGTATCCCCTCCTCTGCTTCTCACATCGCAAAACAGGTCTTCGCACGACCGTCACCGATGCCGTCGGTCAGGTCATGTTTGCGTCGCAGTTGCGTGTGCGTGGTGATCGGCGGCGCGCGTGCCGGCACTTTGAAGTGCAAGTCGCCCTGCAGGGCATGGCGTCCATTGAGCTCCCAGGTCGTGCTGTGGTCCGGCGTATGCACGCGGTGCGCCATCGAGTGCTGCTCATGAAGAGCCCTGCTGCCGCCGGTCTGCGTCTGCTCAGCGACGGGGAGCAGGCAGGCTAGACGCTGCATACGGTGGATTGAGTGTGCCAGCCGGCACCGGGCAATAGGGCATAGGTAGCGCTCGATCAACCCGTTGTAGACCCCACGCAGAGCGTAGAGATCCGGCTCGCCTGGGGCGATCAGCCGACTGCGCATACAGGCATTGAGCTTTAGAAGCGTTGCCTCCGCGAGTTCGGGTTCTTTCCTGCCGAAAGCGACATCGCTTGCCATGGGTTGCTCCGACGATGCGGGATGCCGATGAACCACGTGGTGGTTTTGCGTCGAGGTTATCCCAGGCAGCGTTAAAGAATCGTTAGCTGGTGAGGTTCGGGCGGAATCGCTGCACGCCAAACCTAGGGCTGCTCAAGCAGCGACCCTGCATCCGCCACATGCGGCGCGTCGTAGCCTTCGGCAAACCAGGAATAGATCTCCGCCAGCATGCGGTGCGCCTCGGCGCGCATGTCCCGCCGTCGCCAGAGCCGGGCGAGGCTTGCCGCTGCGCGCAACTCGCTTGTCTTCGCTCCCTGGGAGCGGGCGACGGCAACAGCGTGCAGGAACGCGCTCTCGGCCGCGTCATCGTCATCCCCACCCAGCAGCAACAGCTCACCCTTTTGCCGGTACAGATCCGCTTCGTACCAGCGCTCGCCCGTGCTGTCGACCGCAGCAAGCGCCTCAGACAGTAGGGCCAGCCCCTGCTCGATCTTGCCCAGATGGCCGCATTGCCCGGCGACCAGACTCAGAAAGTAAGGACGCATGTATGTGGCACCGGCTGCCTGGTGCGCGGCCATGCCTTCAAGCATCAGGTCGACGCCGGCCTCGCGACTGCCCTGCTCAGCCACAGCCCAGCCCCGTAACACAGTGCCCATCGCCTGCCAGATACCAAGCCGGTGCTCCTGGCTAAGGGCGATGGCCGCTTCGGCCTGCGCACGGGTGGCGTGGACATCCCGCCGCTGATGGTGCAGCACGGCATCCCAGAATAACACGTAGGCAAGACTGAAGGGGTGCGCCAACTCCTTGGCGAGGGTCAAGCTTTCCTGCCTTGTCTGTCGGGACTGATCGGCATAGCCCAGGAACCAGAGATCCACGGCGAGGCGGATCAGGCAGATCACCCGTGGGTCCTGGGTGTACAGGGCGATGTGGGTGTGTACCAGCGCAGGGACATAGTGCGCGAGCGCTTGCTCCAGGTGCGCGGACGAGCGTGCGAACGCCGCGGCCCAGAATAGTGTGACCCCGAGCACATAGTGGGCCTCGACCAGGAGCATCGAATCCTGGTCGCACTCAACCAGGCTGAGGAGCTGCTCTCCCAAGTCGTGCGCTTGCTGCAGCTCACCGCGCGCAACGGAGGCGATGGCCAGCGCCCGCAACGCGGGCGGGCTGGGAGGCTGCCCCAACCGCTGGCAGAGTAGCAGCGACCGGCGATACACCGCCATGACCTCCGCCGACCAGTAGCCCCTTGTCGTGACCAGCGAGACACCGAGGGCCATCCGCAGCGCCAATTCGCGCGCGTCCCGCTCCTGAGCTGGTGGAAGGGATTGGAGCAGCGCCAGGCCCGCGGTGAGCAGACGGATCGCCTCGTCGTCGGCGTAGAGGCGCTGGGAGACCTCCGCGGCCCTGTGATACGCCACGATCGCCCTATCAGCCATGCCGGCGTACTCGTAATGTGCCGCTACCTGGGCACTAACCGAGTCGAGATTGGCGCCGTATACGGCCTCCAGGGCCTGCGCCACTCGGCGATGCAGCAGGGGGCGATGAACAGCGCTGACCTCGGCGTACGCGACCTCCCGGATCTTGTCGTGGCTGAAATCGTAGGTGTTGGTGCCGTGCTCGCGCACGATGCGCCGGTGCCACAACTCGTCGAGGCCACGCACAAGGCTGTCTTCGTCGCCGTCGCTCGCCCGTGCGAGGACGTCGAGGGTGAACGCACGTCCGACCGTGGCGGCCAGGCTGACGAGCTCGCGTGCCGGTGCCGACAGTTGCGCGAGGCGTGCCGTTATCACCCCATGCACTCTCGGTGGGAGCCAGCTGCCACTGGGCGTTGGCGACCGAGTGGCAGGAGTCGAGTGCCTCCCCTGCTTCGGCGATCGCCGATCGGCCGATAGCAGGCCTGCCCGGACGATCTCCACCACAAACAATGGATTGCCTTCGGTCTCGCGGAACAGGCGACTGGCCTCGGCCTGGTCGAGTTCCCGACCGGCGACTGCCGCGGCGAGCTGCGCTGTCTCGACGGAGCCGAGCGCTCCCAGGGCAATCTCCGTCAACTGCCCTGAGCTGCGGAGGTCGGCGAGCAAGGTCGCCAGCGGATGACCGGCGCCCACGTCTTCCATCCGAGCGGTGGCCACGAGGAGCAGGCGCGCCTGCAGGTCGAAGCGCAGCAGATAGTGGAGCCACTCCAGTGTCTCTTGATCGCACCATTGGAGATCGTCTATCAGCAATACCAGCGGCTGGGTACCGGCGAGCACGGCGCGGGCCAGGGCTTGGAAAAACCTCTGGCGCTGCCAATGCTCGGTGAGCCGTTCAGGCCGCGGGAGATCCGGGCGCTCGGTCAGCAGCTCCGGTAGCAGCCGGGCGACTTCCCCAAGCCAGACCGGGGCGAGCCCCAGGAGGGCTGGGCGCAGCGAGGCAGTGCGCAGCCACTCCGCCACCGGAGCATAGGCCAGGTGTCCCTCCGCGGCGTAGGCGCGTGTCCGGGCCGTCGCCATGCCCTGGTGATCAGCCCACCGGAGCAACTCGTCTGCGAGCCGTGACTTACCAATGCCGGCTTCCCCACACACCGTCACGCAGTGCGGCGCTCCGCCCGCCAGCCGACGTCCAGCCGCTCGCACCTGCTCCCACGCCTCGTGGCGGCCGATAAGCGGCACTGCGGCGACAAACGCCGGGGAGGGCGCCGTCGGCTGCGACGCTAGCGGGTCCACGCGCAGCAGCCGCTCATATATGTTGCGTGTCGAGCGACTCGGCGCGACCGCGAGTTCCCGCTGCAACGTGGTCACGCACGTATGGTAGACTCGCAGCCCGCTAGCGCGGTCGTCGTTCAGAGCATGCAGACGCATCAGGCAGCGGTGGCTCGCTTCGCGCAGTGGATCGTACTGCAGCAGGCGCTCTGCGTGGTCGATCGCTGCAGCGTAGCTGCGTTGCTCCTCCAGCATGTGGATCAGCCGTTGAAGGACCCTCTGGTACTGCTGGCGTAGTTGTTCCCGTTCAGCTTCGATCCAGTCGTCGTAGCAACTGGGTAACAGATCGCCGCGGTAGAGCGCTACAGCGTGCTCGGAGGCCGATAGCACCAGGGTGCGATCACCGCTGCCCTCTGCAGCGTCCCCGGTTGCGACCGCATGTGTAAACTCACTTACATCGAGATTGAGCGGAGCCTGAGCCCGCCATTGCAGGGTGCTGGCATCGACCTGGAGGAAGTGATCTGCGTGGGGTAGCGCACTGCGCAAGTGATGCACTGTCTGGCGCAGACTGTTCCGCGCCTGGGCCTCGGGCACATTGGGCCAGAACAGGAAGGCAAGATGCTGGCGTGAGTGATGGGCGTCGCGATGCAGCACCAGATATGCCAAGAGAGACTGCGCGCGTGACTGCACGACGCTCGTCACCGGTTCCTGACCGCACATGAGGCGCCATCCACCCAGGAGTCGAAGATGTAGGGTAGGAAGCATCCGACCTATGCTCCTTCCTCTGCACAGTGGATGACCGTCCTGGCGGCCGCACTCGAGTGCGCACGAACGTGTCCTGCTGAGGGAGGACACTGCTCCCTGCGCTGCCAGTATAGTCCGGGGAATAATGTGCCTGCAACCGAAAGCCGCTAGCTGGGCGATGTCCACGTGATCGGTATCTCGACGACCAGTGCAGTCTGCGGCACGGCCTCGCTGCCAAGGTCTTCCTTGGGGGCAGCTCATGCCCCTTTTCTCAGGCCCACCAGGGTCGTGGCCATGAGTAACCTGTGCAGCGACCTGAGCAGTTAGCTACGCAATCGCCTATGCACTGGCGTGGGCACCACGGTGCACCGCTATTGCGGAGGCCAGCTGACGGACCCGGTCCGAGCATCTCAGGCTGGTGCTGGTGGAGGCGCTGCGCGTACAAGCCATGATGGGGTGCGCCAGGAGCACTGGGAGGACGCCGCACACACCCTGGAGGAGGGATTGGCGCTGGCGCGGACCATGCCCTATCCCTATGCTGAGGCGCGCCTCCTGGATGCCTATGGGCGCCTCCACGCCCAGGGTGGCGAGCCTGAGCAGGCGCGGGAGCGGCTGAACGCAGCGCCGGCCATCTTCCGGCGGCTGGGCGCACGCAAGGACATCGATCGGGCCGAGCTATTGCTGGCTATCCTCGGCTGAGGCACTGCAGGATGCCGACGTTCGTCGAGTGCCCGCCAGCTACCGTCGACAGACTCAGTGCAGCGATAGTTGCACTCGCAACTTTCGTGATAACGGCGCTTCGCTCCTGGTGAGCGGTAAGAAGGCTCGGCGAATCTGCGTTCACGCTACAAGGAGGTACGCTCTACGGCGATGAACGACTGCATACCTATGCATCGACTGATGTGCGAGGTCGGCGACGCCCATCATCGTTCCTCCGACGCCCTACATGATGGGTTCAGGGTGCGGCCCACAAGGTAGCCGAGGCGGTACACGCTGTATCATCGGCGTAACCTGATGTTCCCCCACCTTACCGATGAGGAGATGGACAGATGATCGCTCCCGACTTCCGTGATGTTTTACAGGCCCAGCGCCGTCTACGACCGTATTTGCCGCGCACCCCGCTGCACCGCTATCCGGCGGTGGACGCGCTGATCGGCGCCGAGGTCTACATCAAGCATGAGAACTACCAGCCGGTCGGCGCCTTTAAGGTTCGCGGGGGAATCAATCTTCTCTCCCAGTTGAACGCCGAGGAGCGGACGCGTGGGGTGA
>DASYGC010000763.1:0-2904 GCA_036000225.1 Ktedonobacterales bacterium
GGTCACCCGGTTCAGCAACGAGAACATCTGGGTCAAGATCAACGAGAACGTGCGTGGCAAAGATGTCTTCGTGGTGCAGCCGTTCGGCAGTCCGGTCAACGACTCGATCATGGAGCTGCTGATCATGCTGGACGCCTTCAAGCGCGCCTCGGCCCAACGGATCACGGCGGTGGTCCCCTACTACGCCTATGGGCGCACCGACAAGAAGGACCAGCCGCGCGTCCCCATCACCGCCCGCCTGATAGCCGACTGTATCACCACGGCCGGCGCCAATCGCTTTCTGACAATGGACCTGCACGCGGGCCAGATTCAGGGCTTCTTCAGCATTCCGGTGGATGAGCTGACGGCTACCAACATTCTGGCGCACTATTTCCTGGCGCGCGAAATTGATGAGTTCACGGTGGTGGCGACGGACGCGGGCTTTGCCAAGCGGGCGCGCAACTTCGCCGAGCTGGTGAACGCGCCGCTGGCCATCGTGGAGAAGCGGCGCATCGGCAACGAGGAACGCTCCGAGAGCTTGGGCCTGATCGGCAGTGTGGAAGGCCACCACGCGCTGATCGTGGACGACGAGGTTGATACCGCCGGCTCGATGGTGCAAGCCGTGCAGATCGTCAAACAGCACGGCGCGCGCAAGGTCTACGCGGCGGCGACGCATGGCGTGCTCTCGGGCGCGGCGATCCAGCGGCTGGCGGATTCGGAACTGACCGAACTGACGCTGACCGACACGCTGGCGCTGCCGGAGGCCAAGCGTCTGCCGAAGATCACGACGCTCTCGGTGGCCGAACTCTTCGCCGGCGCCATTCTGCGCATTCACGAGGGGCGTTCGGTGGCCGAACTCTTCCGCAAGAGTGCGCTGGCGAACTGAGCGGGTATGCCGACAGCGACCCATCTGCTCGTGCTGCGGCCCGGCGCACTGGGCGATGCGCTGTTGAGCTTCCCCGCGCTGGCGGCGCTACGGCGGCGCTGGCCCACGGCGCATGTCACCTTCGCCGCGCGCCCGGATGTGCTGGCGCTGGCGCGGTCTTCGGGACTGGCCGACGAGACGCGCCCCATGGACGATCCGATCTTCAGCCAGCTCTGGCGCTCCGATCCGGCAACCGGCGCACTGGCGGCGCTGCTGCGCGACGTTGACACCGCGATCGCCTGGGTGAGCGACGCCGATAGCCTGGTCGCGAGCAACCTGCGCGCGCTCGGCGTGACGCGCGTCATCGTGGCGCCCGGCCAGCCGGCTGCCGCGGCGATAGCGGCCGGCGCGCCCGAGCATGTCGCGTGCTACCTGCTGCATACCCTCGTCCCGCTGGGCATCGCGCTGGAGGCCCGCGCGCCGGCGCAGATGTTCGCAATGACGCCAACGCTCGTACCGCCCGCTGAGGATGCGCGGCGCGCCGCGCTCATCGGGCAGACGCTTGGCCTGGCGGGTGCGCGCGTCGTGGCGCTGCATCCCGGCAGCGGCGGCGCGGCCAAATGCTGGCCGGCGGAACGCTTCGCGGTCCTCGCCGCGCAGCTGTGGCAGGGGGGCTACGTACCCCTGGTGCTCGTGGGACCCGCCGATGCGGCGGTGGCGGCACGGCTGCTGGCGGTGTATGCGGCGCTTGCCGGCACGCCAGCCGAGCTGCCGCTCGCGCGGGACCTGGAGGTGCCGGTGCTGGCGGGCCTGCTCGCGCGTTGCGCCGCGTTCGCCGGCAACGACGCGGGTGTGACGCATCTGGCCGCGCTGGTGGGCTGCCCGACACTCGCGCTCTTCGGTCCCAGCGATCCCGCGCGGTGGGCGCCGATAGGGCGCCGCGTGCTGGTGCTTCGCGCGCCCGCTGATGCTCACGGCGCGCGCGACATGGCGGCGCTGAGTGTTGAGGCGGTCTTGTCCGGCCTCATGCGGCTACTGACGACCAATGGCTGAGCTGCTCTCTTGCACAAGCAGTGTAACCCTCACCCGTAGTTCATCATGGCGCAACGCGTCCGCTGCGCCTGAACATGAAGTCAAGATGAGCTCAGGAGGTGGTCCATGGCAATCCGCTCTCGGCCGTTCCGCATCCCAGCCAGTCTCGCGGCCATAGCGTCCTGTTTTGTCGCTCTGTTAGCGTCGCTGTTGCTCGGGGGCGTCGCCAGTGCGCACCCGGCGAGCGACGGCTTCAACCGTCCGGGGAATCTGCTGATCTCGGACCAGTTCAACAATCGCGTCGTCGAAATCAATCCCGCGGACAAGCAGATCGTGTGGAGCTTCGGTTCGGGCAATCCCGCGCGCTGCAACCCCGGTCCCGGCACCATCATCGGGCTGAACGATGCCGAGCGGCTCTCCGGCGGGCTGACGCTGCTGGCCGGCACGGGCATCCCGGCGGGCGCCTCGCCCAGCCTGCCCAACGGCTGCGTGGACAACCGCGTGATCGTCGTCAGCGAGGACGGCAAAATCGTCTGGCAGTATGGCCAGGCGGGCGTCTCCGGTTCTGGGCCCAACCAGTTGAATGTCCCCGTTTTCGCCATCCAGTTGCCCAATCGCGACATCCTGATCGTGGATCAGGCCAACAATCGCGTGATCGAAGTCGGACGTTTCAGCAAGCGGGTCGTCTGGTCCTACGGCCCTACCTCGGGGCCGGGAGCGTTGAACAATCCCAACAGCGCCGAGTTGCTACCCAACGGGCACGTGCTCATCGCGGATGAGAACAACAATCGCGTCATCGAGATCACCCGCTCGGGCCACATCGTCTGGCAGTATTCGGCGGGCATCCAGTTCGCCGCGTTCGCCAGCCGCCTGCCCAATGGCCATACCCTGATCGTAGACTCCGGCCACAGCCGCGTGCTGGAGATCAACGCAGACAAACAGGTGGTCTTCCAGTATTTCACCAACACGGCGGCCAACAGCAATGCGGCGCCGCTGCCCACCAACGCGGTGCGCCTGGCCGATGGCGA
>DASYGC010000764.1:0-2556 GCA_036000225.1 Ktedonobacterales bacterium
GGCGCCAGCCGGTCATAGCATAGGTCTTCGAGAAGCCATCCAGCACAATGGTGCGCTCGCGCATGTCGGGCAGTGCCGCGATACTGGTATGTTCGCCTTCGTAGATCATGCGCGAGTAGATCTCGTCGGAGAGCACGAGCAGGTCGGGGTGCTGGCGACAGGTCGCGGCGATCAATTCGAGGTCGCGGCGCGCGAGGATGCCGCCGGTGGGGTTGTGCGGCGAGTTCAGAATGACCAGGCGCGTGCGCGGCCCGATCAGCGCGCAGAGCCGCTCGGCATCCAGCGAGAAGTCGCGCCGCTCGTCGATCTGGATCGGCACGGGCCGAGCACCGGCGAAATCTATCATGGACTCATAGATGGGGAACCCAGGATTGGGATAGATAACCTCATCACCTTCTTCGACCAGCGCGAGTAGCGCGAAGAACATGATGGGTTTGCCCCCCGGCGTCACCACGACGTTGGCGGGGTCGAAGCTGACCCCTCGTCGCGCGGAGGCATCGGCGGCGATCGCCTCGCGCAACGCGGGGATGCCCGCCGCCGGAGTGTAGTGCGTGTGCCCGGCGGAGAGCGCATGCTGTGCCGAGGCGATGATATTAGCCGGCGTGTCGAAGTCCGGCTCGCCAATCTCCAGATGGATCACATCGCGCCCGGTGGCCTCCAGGGCGCGGGCGCGCACCAGCACTTCGAACGCGGTCTCGGTCCCCAGACGGCTCATGCGTCGCGCGAACTTCATTGTTCACCTTCCCTCGGGCATTCGGATCAACTCCACTAAACACACTCCGACACATCGTCTATGCCGGTGAATCAACTGGTGAGCGGTTGGGCGGTGCGGCCCTGGCCCAGCGCCTCAGGATTGGGACTGGCGGTCAGCGGCTGGCCGTTGAGACCTGCGATCAGATTCTCGGCGGCGATGCGCGCCATCGCGGCCCGTGTGGCATGGCTGGCGCTGGCAATATGGGGCACGATGATGCAGTTCGGCAGCGTCACCAAGGGATGATCGGCAGGCAATGGCTCAGGCTCGGTCACATCCAGGGCGGCGCCGCCGATGTCGCCCGCGCGCAGCGCCTCGGCCAGCGCATCGCAGTCCACGATGGGACCCCGCGAGGTGTTGATCAGGATGGCCGTTGGCTTCATCGCGCGCAATTGCGCCATGCCGATCAGATGATGGGTCTCGGGCATCAGTGGGGTGTGCAGGCTGATGAAGTCGGCCTCGCGCAGCACCTCATCCAACGTGGCATAGCGCAATCCCAGGCTGGCCTCGAGGTCCTCGCGCCGCACCACATCCGTATAGAGCACCCGCATATCAAAACCCCGCGCGCGCTTGGCCATCTCCGCGCCGATGCGCCCCAGGCCCACCAGGCCGAGTGTGGCGCCATGGACATCTGGGCCGGTCAGCAGCAGGGGTCCCCAGGTCTGCCAGCGGCCCGCTCGCACATAGTCTACCCCCTCGACCACCCGCCGGGCGGCGGCTAGCAAGAGCGTGAAAGCGAAATCCGCGGTGGTCTCGGTCAGCACACCCGGCGTATTGCCCACGGGAATGCCGCGCGCGGTGGCGGCGGGAATGTCGATATTGTCGAAGCCCACGGCATAATTGCTTACGACCCGCAGACGGGGGCACAGATCCAACAACTCAGCATCTACGCGGTCGGTGAGCAAGCTCAGCAGGCCATCGGCGTCGCGCGCTTCACGCAGGATCACCTCACGCGGGGGCGGCAACTCCGCTTCCCACACCGTGGTCTCACAGACGGCGCGCACGCGGTCGAGGCCGTCGGGGGGAATCAAACGAGTGACATAGACGCGTGGCCGGGCCATGGTTGCCCTCTCCTTCCGACCAGATGAGCGGGACGACGTAACGGGACGCGACCAGCACCGGGGACGCGAACGAGCGCGTCTCTCCTTGGTTCACGCGGAGGGCGTTGCGCGCGCAACGTCGGGATGCCTTCAGCGACGCCCAGAGTGGGCCGCCGGAGACCGGCCCAAGGGCCATACGGGTGCCGCGTGCGCGCCAGGGCGTCTGAAGTGCATAGTACGACAGGCGTGCCATGGGCAACCAGTAGGGGGCCCCGACTCAGGCCAGTACGAGACGAGTGCCCAATCTGCCCGCGATTGGCACGCGCTGGCATGGGTCTTGCCAGTCCCTCCCAGTGAGGGAAACCGCTACGATGTGCCTGGCAAGTCGGCCGGCGCGCGAAGCACGGATGGCCAAGGGTGGCAACAGCGAGGATCAACCATGAACACGACGCCCACGATCGCATCGCCCACGATCCTGGTGGTGGACGATGATACGAGCATTGCGACGCTGCTGAGGGAGTTTCTCGGCGGCGAGGGCTATCGCGTGCTGCTGGCGCGTAATGGGCGTGAGGCGCTCGCCAGTTTGCAGCGCGAGCGACCCGCGCTCGTGCTCTGCGACTGGATGATGCCCGCGATGGATGGACCGCATTTGATTCATGCGATGCACCGGGCGCATGGCGCCATCGCCGCGATTCCTATTGTGCTCATGAGCAGCGCCCATACGGCCAGAGAAGCCATGCCCAATGTCCACTTTCTGGCCAAGCC
>DASYGC010000765.1:0-3690 GCA_036000225.1 Ktedonobacterales bacterium
CCGCTGGTGGCGCTGAACTCGCGTGGATAGAGCACGCCGAAGGTCCAACGCTGGCGGTTTTTGAGGGCGGAGCGGCGATAGGGATAGAGCAGATAGCCCTCGTAGAGTACCGCGGCGGCGATCTCCTTCACCTGGGCCAGATTCATGAGCGCACCTCCTCGCCGCTGGCCTCCAACAGCCGCGCGACGGCCTCCTCCCAGCTGGGCAGGCCACGGGTGGCACGGTAGGCAGCGAGCCGATCGAAGATATCTTTGGGCAGGCGAATCCAGGCGCTGTTGGGGAAGTAGTGCGCCATAAGTTCCCGCCAGACACTCGCGGGCAGGTGATAGGTGGCCTCGCGCTCCCAGGAGATCTGGCCCACCTGCAAATTGCCGTGAGCGCCTTCGTAAAATACCGTGCCGCTGAACAAAAAGGTGAGCGGAATTTCGCCATCCTCGACCGCGTCGAAGTACTTGGTGCTGGCCACCTCGAAGTCGTAGGTGCAGGGCACGGGCAGATCGGCTACCGTGCTGCCCGTGAAGCGCGGCACGACGGTGCTGGTCAGCGTCCAGAGCAGCGGGCGCAGGGTCTCGCGCCAGCGGTGCGGCTCGCCGAAGACCTCCAGCAGGCGCGCCTGCGCCGCGGGACTGTAGCGGCGGCGCGTCGCGGCGATCTGGATCTGGCAGCGCAGCGCGACGGTATGCACGCGCTCGTCTTCCAGCGCGTTGGTGATGCGCAACTTGAACATGAGTTGTGGCAGTGCGGCATAGGGCGGCGCTTCGACGCCGACCACCTCAAAGCTCAGGTCGGGCATCGGGCGCTCCCTTCACCGCGCGCACCGCGGGCATCGCTTGCGCCCGCGCGCGCAGATCCGCGAAGAAGTCCGCGATGGCCTGCCAGACCGCGGCGCCGCCACTCAGGCCACGCCAGGTGGTGCGGATGATCC
Organism: Ktedonobacterales bacterium; assembly: GCA_036000225.1. GTDB lineage: Bacteria > Chloroflexota > Ktedonobacteria > Ktedonobacterales > JADMIN01 > DASYGC01. The sequence goes on from DASYGC010000765.1 coordinate 926, forward strand.
CGACCAACTGGTAGCAGGCGTCGATAGGCACCAGGTAGTGTTCGCGCGCCGCGCCCACGCGATTGATAAGCAGCGCCTCGACATCGGGTTCCATCTCCGCCAGGATGGGATTGCGCGCGGTGAGCGCCTCCCACTGTTCCAGGCTCAACAGCGACTCCGTGGCACCGGCGGGGCTGGGATAGTAGGCGACGGGCCGCGCGGCAGAACTGCCGCGAAAGATAAAGGCCATGTTGACCGGAATGAGCAGTTCGTCCCAGGCTTCGTCCGAGAGTTGGAAGTCAACCAACGCCAGCAGGCGCTGGGGCACCGTCTGATACTTGCCGCCCATGGCGCCCGACACGTCAGGCGCCGGGCCGCCATGCCGCTCAAAGAGCAGGGCGCAGGCCGTACAGGCACAGACCAGCGCGCGATTGGCGCGGTCCACCAGATGGCGGTGGTCGGGGGCCAGCGCCGCATCACACAGGGCGCAGTGCTCCAGTGGGGCCGCCGAGGTCGCGGGTGCGCCGGGCGCTCTGGCGGGCTGGCGGATCAGGCGGCGCAACGCGCCCAGCGGCACGCTGGGACGCTGGTCTGCCTCCGTATGATGGGAGGATGAGGTCATGGCGTCTTCCACTGTATTCATTGGGCTGACGTGATCGGAGCGCGCGTGGACCTCGCCTGCCCGGCGCGGGCAGGGGCGCCAGCGACGGATGATCCAATCGCTGACCCCTCCTCGCGCCGGCGCGCGACGGGGAGGCTGGGAGGAGACGCCCGGCGGCGCGCCGGAGTAAGCGTGATGAGTTGCGGGGGCGGAGCGTCACCCTCGACCTCCAGCCCGTCCAGGTCGGGTACGGCGGCATAGATCGCCTCCTCGATCTTCTGCTTGAGCATGGCGGCTGAGGAGCCGCAGCCATGGCCACTGGCCCGCAGCCGCAGGTGGGCCACCCCATCGGCCACGTCCAGCAGTTCCACCTGGCCACCCTGCTTGGCGAGGCTGGGCCGCACGCCATCCAGCGCGCGCGTGACGCGCGTGGTCAGATCCACTGGATGCAGGCCGTGCAGCAGCAGGAGCGATCCGACGAGGTCGTCAGCCGCGAAGGTATCGATCAGGGCCTCGCCCGCGCCGCTGGCCTGCGCGGTCAACTCTAGCATGCGGGCGATCCCATCGCCGTAGAGCGCAAGGACCTCGCTCACCAACTCCTCAGCCTGCGTCCGCACGCCGGGATCGGCAATGCCGGCGATGGCCTGTACCAGGGTGGCGATGCGCTCCGCGCGCTGGCGATCGGACAGGGTGTCTGGCATGGCGCCGCCTCATTTTCCAGAACTTCAGTGGCGATGGACCGTCGTGGGCGTCCCACCGGACGCCCCGACAAATCATCGGCCCAGGGGGCGCCTCACCGGACGCCCCGACGCATCATGCGCTACACGTTCAGGCCCAGAGTTGGCGAGTGGCGCACCTCCAGTTCTTTGCCCTCGCCCAAGAACATGTGCACGCCACAGGGCAGACAGGGATCGAAGCTGCGCACCGCGCGCATGATGTCAATGCCCTTGAAGTTTTCGGGACCGTTCTCCTCGAAGATCGGCGTGTCCTGCACGGCGTCCTCGTAGGGGCCAGGCGTTCCATAGATATCGCGCACGCTGCCGTTCCAGGGCGTGGGGGGATAGGGATGATAGTTGGCGATCTTGCCATTCTCGATCACCATGTGGTGCGAAAGCACCCCGCGTACGGCTTCGTGGAAGCCACAGCCAATAGCCTCTTTGGGCACCGTGAACTCGTTCCAGGTTTTGGTATGCCCGGCTCGCAACTCGGCCAGCGCCATCTCGACGCAATGCAGCGCCACGGCGGCGGAATACGCCTGGAAGTAGGTGCGCGCGCGGTCGCGTTCGAGCGCGTTGCTCCACTTGGGAATCTTCCACTCGAATTCGACCTCGGGCTTGAGCGCGGACTTGGGCAGCCGGATCTTGACGCTTGTGCCGGTGGCCTTGATGTAGCCGCCCAGATCCACCAGACCGGCCAGCGCCGTGGTCCACAGGCGCGCGAGCGGACCACCGCCGGTATCGAGCGCCAGGTGGTCGTTGGTGCGTGTGTCGAGCCAGCGCGGCGACATCGTCCAGCTATAGTTGCCATTGAAGTCGCGCTTCTGCGGATGGGGCAGGGTCGTCTGGTTCCAGGGGTGGCGCCGGTCGACCGGGTTGCCCAGCGGGTCCTTGTCGACGAAGATGCGCTCGTTCTCCCAGTCATCATAGAAGGAATGGCCCAGCAGAATGCGAATGCCCAGGTTGATATCCACCAGGCTGGTCGTCACCAACTGGCCATCCACCACCACACCGGGAGTGACGAACATCGCCCGGCCCCACTTATCCATGGTCTTGTAGTCGTAGTCGCAGACGGCGGGGTCCTGGAACGAACCCCAGCAGCCGAGCAGGATGCGTCGCTCGCCGACGTGTTCGTAGCCGGGCAGCGCCTCATAGAAGAAGTCGAAGAGGTCGTCGTGCATCGGCACGACCTTCTTCATAAATTCGACATACCTCATCAGGCGCACGAGGTAGTCGGTGAAGAGCTGGATGGTAGCCACCGTGCCCACACCGCCGGGATAGAGTGTCGAGGGATGGACGTGGCGCCCTTCCATCAGGCAGAACTTCTCGCGGGTGTAGCGGCTGACCTGCAGCGCCTCGCGGTAGAACTCGCCGGTGAAGGGGTTGAGCGAGGTCATGATGTCCGCGATGGTGTGATAGCCGTGATCGGCGGCGTGTGGCGCCTCGGTGTGCTGCGCCTTCTCCCAGAC
>DASYGC010000766.1:0-4450 GCA_036000225.1 Ktedonobacterales bacterium
GTCGCAAGTGAGTCTCTCTCCACTTGCGGCGGTGTTGATTTTTGCCCGTTTACACCCACCATTACATCAACCCAGCGCGAGATTCACTGTAGTTAATACATCGCTATCTGTAGCATCGGCAGGCAAGATAACTCCTCAGAAGTGTGATCTGTCAGGTCCATCAGAACATTTGGGTCACGAACTAGCCTCAACATGATTTGAAGGCGGCATTCGCCTCCGCGTTGGCTTGGGTGCGCCACACGCGATCGAGGAGAGAGCTGAACTCCGAGGCGTCCGTCCCTTGAGGTTCACCGATGTGTGGTGACCTGGAATCTCTCTGACTCAGCCCCGCGCGTGTCGCTCCGTTCACGGCAGTCCACTCACATGCGGCGTCAGTGTCAGATGCTCGGTTTGGAAGCCCGTTTTCGCCCGTCCACCCACATCCGCCACCGTGCGCCAACCCTGAATTTTCCTGGATTCGCTGTCCGTCAACGTTCGCCAGAATCCGATGATATTTGCGCGGGTTGGCGTCAAAATTGGCGTCAAAATTGTGCGGCGGCAGACATCTGTGGGTGGTGATTTGTGGCAAGCGTGCTGTACTGCCAGGCTGCTGACTATTGGGAAGCGCCGAAGTACCTGTCATATGCTCCAAGATAGAACAATGGGGACGCGAATAGCGCGCTGTGGCGTTTGCCGGGCTGGTTGTTGGGGGCTTTCACCTTGAAACAGGAGAGGCTGGATTGTGAGTGTCGCATATCTCTCCTGTCGAGAGTGCAGATACCCCTGCCAACCCGCCGTTCTCCCGGCGACCGCATCTGTCGGCCTCGATGCTCCTCCTCATTGGCGTCATTGTGGGGCAGCGCACGCGCCTGGGCTTGCAGCCCCCACGCTCCGAGAGGTCGTCGTTGAGGACCACATATTCCCACTGGCTCATCGCGCGCTCCTGCTGTGCGAGTGACGACTGTCGGTTGTCCGTTCGCGCCGGGAGTATAGCAGCCTGGTTATTGAGGACGGCGTAGAAGGCGCCATGGCAGTGGCGAGGCGTCATATACTTCAGCCGGATACCTCCAGACGACGTATGGTGTAGCGGCGTTGTAGGAGCGGTTGAAATGAGCTCTTTCCAGCAACGTGTCGAGGTCGAAACTCCGCCACCTGGCCATGTGCGCATCGCCGACCTCCTGAGCGCCCTGTCCCTGGCCGCCGATCTCGCCGTAGGTCTGCCGGCGGAGCATGCCGTCCGGTCGTGCTACCTGGGGATGCGGATCGCGGACCGGCTGGAGCTGCCGATCGAGCAGCAGGCCGGTCTGTATTATGCCGAACTCCTGATGGACGCCGGCTGCACGGCCTGGACCAGCCACTTCGCCCGGTTCGTCATGAACGATGAGATCGCGGCCAGGCGGGACTACTATTTCTACACCGACAATCATAACCCGATGGAGGTCCTGGGCTGGCTCAAGGAGTATGTGGCGGCCGGGCAGCCGGTTCATGTGCGGGCGCAGCAGCTCGTGAATTTCGCGCTGCACGGCAAGGAGAGCACGCGCGAGGGCTTTCGCAACACCTGTGAAGTAGCCGGACGCTTCGCGGAGCGATTGGGCATGCCCGAGGTGGTGCAATCCGCGCTGGTGTCGGTCTTCGAACAGTGGGATGGCGGCGGGCCTGGTGGGTCACGGGGCGAGGCGGCCCCGCTCATCTCCCGGATCGTCTATGCCACCAGTTTTATTGAGGCGTTCCATCACGCTGGCGGGCGCGCGGCGGCGATGCGTCTGGCGGAGGAGCGCAAGGGAAAGACCTTTGATCCCATGGTGGTGGATACGTTCCTGTCCATCGCCAACGAGGAGGCGCTCTGGGAAACCCTCGACCAGGAATCGGTGTGGACGCAGGTGCTGGCTCTGGAACCGCCGTCGCCCTACCGCTACATCCCGGAGGCCAAGCTCGAAGACGTTGCACTGTCCTTTGCCGATTTCGCCGACCTGAAGTCGTTCTACTCGTCCGGTCACTCCCGCCGGGTGGGTGATCTGGCCGGGCAGATGGCCGGGCGGATGGGCTTGCCTGATGCGACAGCCAGCGCCATCCACCGCGCCGCCCTGATGCATGATCTCGGGCTGGTGGCCGTGCCCTCCTTCATTCTGGACAGACCACGCAACCAGCTGACCCAGTTCGAATGGGAGCGGTTGCGCCTGCATCCCTACCACGCTGAGCGCATCCTGGCGCGTGTGCCGGTCCTGGGGCCGGTGGTTGCGATGATCGCGGCCCACCATGAACGTTGGGACGGCCAGGGTTACTATCGCGGGCTGTCGGGATCGCAGATACCGCTCGGCGCCCGCATCATCGCCGTCGCTGACCGCTTCGACGAGCTGACCCACGAGTCGCCCGACGAGGAGGCGGTTGATCAGGACGCGGCGCTGCGGCGGATGCGTGACGAGGTGGAGCGCGCCCTCTGCCCTGATGCTTTTGAGGCGCTGGCGGAGGAGCTGCGGGCGCCCGGCTCGCCAGCACCGTCCCGGCGGAAGGTCCGCGCCGCCGTGTGGCCGGCAGGGCTGACCAACCGCGAGGTCGAAATCATGCGGTTGCTGGCCAAGGGATTGAGCCGGCAGGAGATGGCAAAGCAGCTCGTGGTGAGCGAGCATACGATCAGGAGCCACCTGGAGCATATGTACGGCAAGCTGGGGGTGAGTACCAGGGTTGGCGCCACCTTGTTCGCCGTCGAGCACGATCTGCTTTAAAGGGGAAGGTTCTCCGCCGCTTGCAGGTCGCGTGCGATCATCGTGTTGGTCTCCCTTCCAGCCGATATATCCGACGTTCGTCCGATGCGCGCGCGCTGGCGCGCTGGTACCATGGGTCTCAAGGTTCTAGCCCTGGCGAGAAAGGCCTCTACTGGCCTTCCAGGCGCTGGCCGACCCCGCGTTACCACCGTACGGGCCACGCGGGACAGATACTGGATGAGTCCAGGGGAGATGGCGATGTCAGATATCTCAGGAACGACGTCGAGCAGCGCGCCAGCGCCACATGCCGACGCCATACTCGATGCGGCGGAAACGGGGTGCGCAACCCTGACGCCGCTGATCCGCGGGCGCATCAGGGCATTGGCGAGTGGCCAGATCCTCGAGGTGCGCACCGACGATCCGACGGCGCAGGACAGTCTCCTGTCCTGGTGCGCGCTGACGGGGCATTCGCTCGTGGCGGCAGTCGCTGACCAGGCGCAGGGCAAGCAGTATTTCATCCGCAAGAAGTAGCGCGCGAGCGCGCGAAGAGGAGATTGGTCATGGCGAGAATGCTGGTCCACTGTTCGCATGGGAAAGACAATACAGAGCGCGCGACTCTGGCGTTCGTCGTCGGGAATGTCGCGGCGACCGCCGACCAGGAAACGGTGCTGCTGCTGACGATTGATGGGGTTTGGCTAGCGACCAGGGGGTACGCTGACGCCATCCATCACGAGGGCTTCCAACCGCTCAAAGAAGTCATCCAGTCGTTCGTGACCAATGGGGGACAGATTTGGGCCTGCGGGGCCTGCGCCAAACCGCGCGGCATTACGGAGCGGGACCTGATCGAAGGGGCCAGAATCGTGACGGCGGCCAACGCTGTCGAGTACCTCGTCTCGGGCGCCGCGAATCTCGAATTCTAGGGCGTGTCCCCAAGCCGAGGTGTGTTCCACCCATATGAGAGGAGGCATGGGCCGATGACCGGAAACGTGACGCACGGTCCGGCGCTCGATACCGACCAACTGCGCCGGGCCATCCAGGAGGAATACGCCGAGGTGGCGCTGGCGCCAGAGCAGGGCTTCCATTTCCACACCGGGCGCCCGCTTGCCCGCTTGCTGGGCTATGAGGAAGCCTGGCTCGACGCTATCCCAGATGGCTCACTGGAGTCGTTCGCTGGGACCGGGAACCCCTTCAGCCTGAGGGCGCTCCAGCCGGGAGAGCGGGTGGTGGATGTCGGCTGCGGCGCCGGCCTCGACAGCCTCATCGCGGCCCGCATGGTGGGTCCGGAGGGGCAGGTGATTGGCGTTGACATGACCGCCGCCATGCTGGAGAAGGCCCGCCGCTCCGCGGCCGCCACCGGCCTGTCCAACGTCGAGTTCCGCGAAGGCTATGCCGAGGCGCTGCCGGTGGCGGGGGCGTGGGCGGGTGTGGTGATCTCCAATGGCGCGCTGAACCTGATGCCCGACAAAGAGGCGGCGCTGCGGGAGATGGCGCGCGTGCTCAAGCCCGGCGGGCGCCTCCAGATCGGCGACATTCTGGTGCAGAAGCCGGTACCCAACAGCGCCAAACGCCAGATAGACCTGTGGACTGGCTGAATCGCCGGCGCTCTGCTGGACGCAGAACTCGAGGCCACGGTCGTGGCCGCTGGCTTCATTCACTTCGAGATCACTTGGCGCGCGGACGTGTTCGCCGGCGCGCCACAGGAGTCAAGCGCGGCCAGCTTTGGCACGCTGGGCATCAACTTCCAGGCGCGCACGCCCCGCGATGAGCAG
>DASYGC010000767.1:0-3310 GCA_036000225.1 Ktedonobacterales bacterium
GGGGCGCAACCTGGGCCGCGCGCTGCGCCTGACCAGCCACGCCGCGCCACCCGTCCCGGCGCTGCGCGATGTCTCGCTGGCGATCGCCCCCGGCGAGATCTTCGGTCTGGTGGGGTCCAACGGCTCGGGCAAGACTACGCTTATCAAGATTCTGGCGGGTCTGATCCGCCCCACATCCGGCACCGGGCAGGTGACGGGCGTCTCGCTGCGGCGGCCACAGGCGATCCGGCGCAAGGTCTCATACGTCTCGACGACTGGGTGGATGGGATTGGAGTGGCCGCTCACCGCCGAGGAGAACGTCCGCTTCTTCGCGACCCTGTGTGGCATGCCGGGAACACTAGCCCGCACGCGTACCGAGGAGGCGTTGCGCGATGTGGCGCTGTGGGAGGACCGGCACAAGCACCCCTCGCAGCTCTCCAACGGCATGCGCCAGCGCGTGATCCTGGCCCGCGCTCTGCTCTTGCGCACGCCGCTCGTGCTGCTGGACGAACCGACGGTGGGACTCGATCCGGTCTCGACACGGGCCATGCTCGATCTGATCCGCGGGCCATTGCGCGCGCGCGGCCAGACGCTGCTGCTGACCGATCACCAGTCGGCGGAAATGGAGGCCGTGGCCGATCGTATCGCCGTGCTGCGCGATGGCGTCATTGTCATGCGGGGGACCCCAGCCGCCTTACTGGCACGCCTGGGCCACCTGACGGTGATCGAGCTGCACACCGAGCAAATGGACCTGCCAGCCGGCCCACCACCGTCACTGGTCGTAGCGGCGCAACACCTGGAACGCCCTGGCGCGCTGGGCGTACGTGTCTGGCGCGTCCATGCGCGACGCACTGACAAGGCGGTCCATGCCGTGCTGGAATGGATTGAGCAGCCCACGGGGCGCATCGTCTTTCTGGCCGAGACGGCGCCCACCCTGCGCGATGTGCTCGCGTTGCCGGCTGAAGATCCCCTGCCAGTGCCCCTACCCGGAGCGCGTGCGCCGGAGCCTGCGGAGCCTGCGGAGTCGGCGCACCATGACGCAACGGGAACGCAGAGCGGGGATCAGGTATCACTCCGATGAAGACGCCCACCCATCGCCGGGAACGTGCTGAGCGAGCGGCCGCCGGCCTGTTCGCTCAGCACGATGCACGCGGCGGGGAGGCAGGGCCACGGGCGTGGTGGCGCGAGGCCGGGGCGTTCTGGGCGTTTGGCATGCGCGAGTATCGCATCTGGCAGTCGTACCGCGCCAACCAGGTGCTCTGGCTGACCAATCTCTTCGTCACCACGCTGCTCTTCTTCCTGCTCGGCAAGACCATCGCGGGGAACGCCAGCGCCATCCTCGGGCCGGCCTACGGCACCAACTATATGTCGTTCATTGTCGTGGGCGTCACCGTGAACGTCTTCATCAACACCAATCTGGTTGATCCCTACATTCGCATTCAGCGCAGCTACTTCAACGGCACGATGGACCTCTTCCTGCTCAGCCCGATGTCGATCTATACGCCGCTGTTGGGCCTGATGACCAAATCCATCATTGACGATTATCCGCGCCTGTTCTTCGTCGGTGGTTTCGGCATGCTACTCTTCGGCGCCACGTTCAATTTCGCGCAGTGGCCGCTGGCGTTGCTCTTTACCCTGTTATTTCTGGCGGCCGGCTTCGGCCTGGGCATGATCGGCGCCAGTTCGTTCTACGTTCTGGATATCAAGAAAGGGACCGAGCCGGTCTCGTTCGTCTTCCAGCAGGTGCTCGCCGCGCTGCTGGCGGGGACCTACTACCCCGTGACTGTGCTGCCGCGACCGCTGCAATGGCTGGCGTGCGTGCTGCCGCACACCTACGCCTTCGATGCGCTGCGGCGCCTGCTCGATCCCGGCGCACGGGCCGCCGTGCCCGTCTTGCCGATTCAGCAAGCATTGCCCTGGCTCGCGCCCGTGGCGGTGGACGGCCTGGCGCTGGCGCTGCTGAGTGCGGTGCTGTTGCCGCTGGGTTTCTGGCTCTACGGGCACGGCATCGAACGGGCGCGGCGCAATGGAACGTTGACGCGATGGCAATGATCGCGGTGGCCGGCATCGGCAAAGTCTATCCACCAGCCCCTGACACACCTGCAGCGAAGGGCGCGCGAGTCGCGGTGCTGCGTGACATCGCCTTACGGGTGGAGCAAGGGACCGTGCTGGGTCTGCTGGGGCCCAATGGCGCCGGCAAGACGACCCTGATCAAGATCCTGGCGGGGCTGCTGCGCCCGGACACCGGAACAGGGCGTGTGCTGGACTTTGACCTGCTACGCCAGCACCACGAGATTCGGGCACGCGTCAGTCTGGTCGCCCCGACGGCCGACGTGGGCATTGACAACAACCTGACCGTACGGCAGAACCTGGCCTTCTGGGCGCCGATTTACGGCCTGCGCGGAGCGCAAGCGCGCGCGCGCATCGACGAGTTGCTGGCGCAACTCGATCTGCTGGCCAAAGCCGAGGCCTGGCCGATGCATATCAGCGCCGGTCAACGACAGCGACTGGCCCTGGCGCGGTCGCTGCTCGCGCGCAATCGCCTGGTGTTTCTGGACGAGCCGACCAACAAGCTGGATTTGGAGGGGGTGCGCTCGGTCCGCGCCATGATCGCGGACCTGAATCGGGCGCATGGCGTGACGATTGTGCTCACCACACATGTGATGGAGGAGGCCGAGGAGCTGTGCGGCGAGATCGCCTTGCTGCGCCAGGGTGCGCTCGTCACCCACCAGCGGACCGCGGACCTGACGCGCTCGCTGGGACTGGCACGGCCCATCGCCATCACCGTGCGCCGGCCACCGGATGACGCCATTCGTGACGAGGGTGACTGGTGCGCTCAGTTGCGAACCCTGCCGGGCGTGACGCGGGTACAGGATGTGACAGGCCTCGGCCAGGGTGATGCGGTCCGAGACACGGTGCATGAACCTGCCGCCGACAGAGCCACGACGAGGCCCGCGGCCGATGGCGATGTGCGGCTCACGCTCGACTCGGTCGACCCGCGGAGCACGACGCCGGCCCTGCTGGCCTGGGTACGCGCCAGGCAGCTGCACCTGATCAACATGCGCGCGGAGCCCGTGACGCTGGCCGATGTCTTCGTGGCGCTCACGGGCAGCGGGTCTGACAGCGAGGTCACGGCGGGGCAGACGGACGCCACTGGGGAGGAGGTGGAGGATGCGTGTGAGCGTGGGTGAGCAGCCGCTGGCGCGCGAGCAGCAGCATGGGGACCTCGGCGCGTTTGTGCGGGCGTGCCTGGCCGCTGCCTGGCTCGAATACCGCAATCTGCGCTACTACCCCTCGAATCTCGCCCTGGCGGCCGTCCAGCAGTTGACGA
>DASYGC010000768.1:0-4705 GCA_036000225.1 Ktedonobacterales bacterium
ATTGGCATGCGCGATGGCCAGCGCCTGGATCGCGCCCCAGCCCTCCAGCGTCCACACCTCGCCGGCCGCCAGGCGCCGCTCCAGCACCTCGGTGGTCAGCGCCTGGGCCCGCCAGCCTTGCAGTAGCAGGCCGCCATTCAACGGCGCCAGATTCGACGCCTCGAGAAAGGCCCACACCCGCTCCAGGTCGGCGGGACCGGGCGTACGCAGGGTGAAGCCGTCGGGCAGCGGCTCGGCGCTGGCCTCCGTCAGGGCGCCGGCGACATAGTGCGCGAACATCGCGACGCGCTCAAAGCCGAACTTCGCGAACAACTGCTGCGACGCCGTGTTGTCGGAATCGGTGAGCATGCGCACCACCGCCGCGCCGCGCTCGTGCGCCGCCGCCAGCGAGCGCGAGATCAACACCCGCCCGATCCCCTGGCGGCGCCAGCTCGGATCCACGCGCACGCCCTCGATCCACCCCTCGTCAGCGGTCACCATATCCATGTGCGTCAGTCCGACGGGCTGGCCATCCAGCTGCGCCACCAGCAGGACCCCGTTGGTGTCAACCAGCCACTGATCCCAGACGTAGGGAATGTAGTCGCCGTCATCACCCCAGGTCCGCGCGCAGAAGGCGAATACCGCCGTGCGATCGTCCGGCCGCGCCGGCCGCACCTCGATGGCCCCCATAACTCGTCTAATCCTCTCGCTTCAGTGCGCCGCTCGGGGCCCCAATATACTGCGAGGAACTCCCCCCGCTGGGTCCGCATCGCCCGCTGCGCTGGCCACTCAGTCTATCATCTTTGTGGGCATGGTTCGCGTCTCCTCGCCTCTGCTCGTGCGCACTCAGACGCGCCAGGCATCCGTGTCGTGCGTGCTGCGAATGAACCATCCGTGCCAATCCAACGTAGTAGTTGGTACCGAATCACCGCAAGGTGCCCCGCGCAGCGCCAGTCCTATAGCAACACGCGGAAGCGCCGCCAATGCGTTATAATGTGCGCGCGTGCCGGTCGGGTCCTGGGCATCACGTAACACATGTGGGCCGGCCACCCGTCGGGGGCGCGAACGCGGCGCAATGACTTCGTGCGAAAAGGCAGGTATCGTCTACGATGTTTGGCCAGACCAGACTGCGAGCGCAGAAGCAGCCGCGTGAGGACCGCAAGCGGCCATCCTCAGCGGCGGTCTCGGACGCGCTGAAGAATACAAGCGATGGTCCCTCCAGCCGCCCGCCGGCTGATCCGACGCGTCCCTCACGGGGCGGCCCAAACGGCGCCGGCACACCTGGAACCAGCGGCGCCGGCTGGCTCTCGCGCCTGCTGCTGCTGCTGGTGCTGGCGGTGATCGGCTACAACCTGTATGCCAGCTACTTCAGTTCGAGCGCCCCACCGACCATTAATCTGCGCTACGATCAGTTGATCGCGCAGATTGACGATGGCAATGTCGTGTCGGTAACCTTCCAGCCACCTAACATCACCGGGCAGCTCACGCAGCCCATTCAGGGTGTCGACCAGGATGGCAAAGCCATCAAGTCGGACCAGTTCACGCTGTATTACCCCTTCCACGATGACGGCCCACTGCAGCAACATCTTTTCCAGCACAACGTGGCTACCTTCACCAAGGCGCCTGAAGCCGACAACATCTGGCTGGGTCTGCTGTTCAACGTGCTGCCGATTGTCGCCATCGTGCTGTTGCTGCTCTTCCTCACCCGCCGCGCCTCGCAAAACCAGCAGAACATCTTCAACTTTGGCCGCAGCCGCGCCAAGCTCATCCTGGAAGATCGCCCCAGCACCACCTTCGCCGATGTGGCCGGGGTGGATGAAGCCAAGTATGAGCTGGAAGAAGTCGTTGAGTTCCTCAAGACCCCGCAGAAGTTCCAGCGCCTGGGCGGCAAGATCCCCAAGGGCGTGCTGCTGGTGGGCCCGCCGGGAACCGGCAAGACCCTGCTGGCGCGCGCCGTCGCTGGTGAGGCGCAGGTGCCGTTCTTCTCGATGAGCGGCTCGGAGTTCGTCGAAGTGCTCGTCGGCGTGGGCGCCAGCCGCGTGCGCGATCTCTTCGATCAGGCCAAGAAAACCTCGCCCAGTATCATCTTCATTGACGAGATTGACGCCGTCGGCCGCCAGCGCGGCACCAGCCTGACGACCAACGACGAGCGCGAGCAGACCCTCAACCAGTTGCTCGTCGAAATGGACGGCTTCGATTCGCGCCAGGCCGTCGTGGTCATCGCGGCGACCAACCGCCCCGATGGACTCGACATCGCGCTGCTGCGCCCCGGTCGGTTCGACCGCCGTGTGACGGTGGACCGTCCCGATTGGAAGGGGCGCCAGGCGATCCTGGTGATCCATTCGCGCGGGGTGCCCCTGGCGCCTGATGTGGACCTGCAGATGCTGGCCCGTACCACCACCGGCATGGTGGGCGCCGACCTCGCCAACCTGGTGAACGAGGCGGCGCTGCTGGCCGCGCGCCGCAACCTGGACCGCGTCAACATGCAGTGCTTCGGCGATGCGCTGGATCGCATCCAGTTGGGTGCTGAGCGTCCGCTGGTGCTCTCCGAGGAAGACCGCCGGGTGGTGGCCTACCATGAGGGCGGCCATGCCCTGGTCGGCCTGCTCACCCCGCATTCCGACCCGGTGACCAAGGTCACCATCGTTCCGCGCGGCCAGGCGCTGGGCGTGACCCAGTACACCCCGATCGACGACCGCTACAACTACTCGCGCGACTATCTGATCGGGCGCATCATGGCGGCGCTGGGTGGGCGCGCGGCGGAAGAAGTGGCGATGGGCAGCATCACCACTGGGGCGGAGAACGATCTGCAGCAGGTGACGATGATCGCGCGCAACATGGTGACCCGGTGGGGCATGAGTCAGCGCGTGGGGCTGCTCTCATTCAGCGATCGGCCCAGCCCCTTCGGCGCTGGCGGCGAGATGGGTCAGCGCGACTATAGCGAGACCACCGCCACCGTCGTCGATGAAGAGACCCGCGACCTGGTGCAGACGGCCTACCAGAAGGTCAGGCTGCTGCTGGAAACCTACCGCACGACACTGGACCGGATCGCCGATGAGCTCCGCCGGCATGAGACGCTGGATGCGCGCCAGCTCGCGCAAATTCTGATTGAGACGGGCGTTGATCTCTCGCAGGTGGCGCCGACGCCCTATGCCGAGGTCAGCGGGTTGAGCGGCTTCCCCGAAACCAGCGCCCCCCCCAACGTCAGCGTCAACGGCAACGGCAATGGCAACGGCAATGGCAACGGCAATGGCGCGAGTGCGCCGCTTGCCTGAACCGCGCGCTGTCTCTCCAAAACAAGAGTGGGCTGGGCATCCAATGCCCAGCCCACTCTTGTTTTATACCAACTCTCGCCACATCGTCGAGGTTTCCGAGCGGGTGAATCCGCAGGTGGAGGCGTTCCGCGACGAAGTCCACCGGCGTGGACTGGGGAGATTTGGTATTACAGCACGGCAGGTGCTACTTCTTTTCGAAGCGCCCCTCGACCGATTCGACGACGCCACCGACGATCTTGCTGGCATCGCCGACCTGCTTCTCGACGTCCTTTGCCGCGTCCTTGACACCGGTCACCAGGCCCTTGACCACCTCGAACACCAGCACAAAGAGGCTGATGGCAAAGGCCCAGCCAATGCCCAGGGCCGCCGACAGGATATGGCTCCCCAGGTAGAAATGTTGGTTGAAAAGGAAGTAAAGCGTGGCTTCCGAAGCCGCGGCGACGAGGATGAGGACCAGGATAAACGTAAGGAACACACGACCCGCAGCGCGGCGCAGCGCGCCGCCCAGGTGATATAAGGTGCTCGCGGAACCGATCATGGACAGTCTCCTCCAGTGCTCTTCCCGGGATGCGTCCCGCTCAAGCGACAGAGATGCAGCGGTGTCCGGTGTCCGGGGAGTAGTTCGAGCGCAGTGTACCAGATTCCGCCGACCTTGAATAGACCCGCGCGTTGCGGCGGGCCGCGCGTGTGGGCGCGCTTCCGGCGGTCTGGTCGCCGTGGATCATCGCTTCAGCGTACTCGCTCCAAGATCACGACCGGGATTTGCCGCGCGGTGTTGCGTTGATATTCGGCAAATCCTGGCATCAACGCGGCATGTTGCGCGAACAATCGTTCCCGTTCTTCCCCGTGCGCCACCGTCGCGTGTGCCTGGAAGCGCTCGGTGCCCAGTTCCACCGTCACGAGGGGGTTGGCCACCAGGTTGTGGTACCAATCGGGATGGGTCGGTGCGCCTCCTTTGGAGGCCAGGATGATGAGATGGTCACCATCGAGTGAATAGGCCACTGGCGTCGTACGTGACTGCCGGCTCCTGGCGCCGGTGGTGGTCAGCAGCAGCAAGGGATTTGGGCCGCCGACATCGCCGCCATTGGCGCGGAATCGCTCGATGACCGTTTGGTTGAAATTGCCTGGGACGCTCATGGCTTCTCCTGTGTGCGGATAGTAGGAACAGTCTGTGCGGAGAGAAGGGACTGCCAGGTGACCGCGATACGTGGCGCGGATGCCCGCTCGCTACGCACGTTGCGCAACATCCTGAATGATCCACGCCTGCTGAGAAGGATCCAGCTATGCAGGGGGATTGAGCACATGGCCTCCTGACAACGCAAGTGCGTTCTTGTCGATTCTAGCGAACCTTGTCAGCAATGGCACCTGACCATTGGGGCAGCACCTGACCTGTCATTTTGGATAGGCTCTCCGGGCCCGCGTACTCAGTATCAAACTGGACAGGGCAGATA
>DASYGC010000769.1:0-5967 GCA_036000225.1 Ktedonobacterales bacterium
GCTGCGGCGCGCACAGCGCGTCGAGCAGGTGCGCCTGCTCAGCGATCTCATCGGTCGGTTGGGCCCGCTCTTCGGCATCAGCGCGCTACTCATCCTCGCTTCGGGGCTCTATATGGCCATCACTGCGTGGGGTCTGCTGACGGGCTGGATCGCCGTCGCGCTGATCAGCCTGGTCCTCATGGCCCCGTTCGGCACGGCGCTCATCGAGCCACGCCGACGCGCCATCGCCCGGCTGGCCAGCGCGACAGCCGATGGGCCATTGCCCCAGCCTCTCGCGCTGCGCACGCACGATCCGGTTCTCTTGACGGCACTGCAGACCATCATCGCCCTGCTGCTGGGCATCGTTTTCCTGATGACCAACAAGCCTCCGCTCGTGGGCGCCCTTCTCGTAATGGCGCTCGCGTTGGCCCTGGGCTTGGCGTCAGGTGTGGTCGTCTCGCGCACAGCGCGTACCCCAGAGCAAAGTGCGACCGTCGCAGCCGAGCGCACCAGCGAACCAGTTGGACACAATTAGCGTAGAGACCCCCTTGGGTGTCGGGTGGTGCGAAGCGGTGCTGGACCGGCTGGGTCACAGCCAGGAGCGTGCTATACTCACAGGTGAAGCGGACGGACTTCCTCCACCTGTGAGCGTGCTCCTGGTCGGTGACTGGCGCATGGCATGACCGTTCTGGGGGAACATGATGAGCGATTCCTCCATCCACACTGGTCGCGGGCGGAGCACCGACCCAGCGGCCGCCGAGACCCCGCGCCTGCGTGCCGATGCGCGCCGCAACCGCGATCAGATCCTGGCCGCGGCCCGCGAGGTCTTCGCCGATCAGGGCCCCGGCGCGCCGCTCGAAGAAGTCGCCTTGCGGGCCGGTGTGGGAATCGCCACGCTGTATCGGCGCTTTGCCGATCGCCAGGCGCTGCTGCGCGCCGTGACGCTTGATGTGCTGGCGCGCTCGGCGCGGGAGGCGCGCCTGGCGCTGGCCGAAGAGCCTGACGCGTTCCAGGCGTTGGCCCGCTACATGCACCGCGCCCTTGATCTGCGCATCGGCGTGGTGATGCCAGAGTTGGTCAAGTTGATCCCGCTCGAGGAGGTGGAGATCTTCAGCGCGCGCGAAGCGTC
The DNA here is from genome assembly GCA_036000225.1 of Ktedonobacterales bacterium. GTDB lineage: Bacteria > Chloroflexota > Ktedonobacteria > Ktedonobacterales > JADMIN01 > DASYGC01. Next base: position 1,109 of record DASYGC010000769.1, read on the forward strand.
GAGCCAGCCGATTCAGGCGATGATCGCCGGCGCGCAGGCAGAGGGCACCCTGCGCGCGGATGTCGCATTTGGTGACATCGGCTTGCTCATCATTCGCCTCGGCCGTCCGTTGCCCGCGCCCTTTACCCGCGACCTCGACACCCGCATCGCCCATCGGCATCTGGACCTGCTGCTCGATGGGCTGCGGGCAGCCCCTTCCGCCGCGCGCCTGCCCGCACCCGCGATGACGCTGGCGGATCTCCAGGCGATGTCCTTTGACGATCTATGAGAGCGAATCCACCGTGCGGCGCTCTCACCCCGCTCAGGCCATCGGGCGCCTGCGACAAGCGTACGCCGCATGAAGCATGAGGCGAGCATCACAGCGCGCCAACGCCGCGTCGCACATCCGCCTCCAGCGTGGGGCGCGCCCCATCCGGCGACAGCGCGGCAGTGGGGCCAGACCCGCTCGTCGGCACCATACGCGAGAGTAGGCCGAAGCGCAATTTGAGCTTGAGCAGCCGCAGCACTGATTGGTCAATGCGCGCCTGGCTGAGCTGGCCGCTCGCCAGCGCGCCTTTGAGCGCATCGATCATTGCCTGCGTCTGCCAGGGCAGCCACGGCCCCATCAGGAAGTCGCATCCCGCCTGAATCGCCATCACTCCGGCATCAGGCAGCGAAAAGCGTTGCGCGATGCCATCCATGTAGAGTGCATCGGTGACCACCACGCCGTCGTAGCCCAACTCATGGCGCAACACGCCGGTGATGATCTGGTACGAGAGCTCGGCGGGCATGCTCGCATCCAGCGCGGGCATCAGTAGATCGGTGGACATGATACAGCCCACCTGCCCCGTCTTGATCAGGTCGCGATAAGGCGCCAGTTCCACCTGTTCGATCTGGTCGCGGCTGCGCGCGATCAGCGGCAGGCCCAGGTGCGCATCGGTGGTGGCCGCGCCCAGACCGGGGAAATGCTTGAGGCAGCCGATCACCCCCTGGCCCTGCAGCGCGTTGAGCCAGGCGCCGCTGAACGATGTCACCTGCCCGGGTGTCGTGCCGAAGGTGCGGGTATCCTGATCGGGTCCATCCACCAACTGTACATCAACATCGGGCGCCAGATCGAAGTTGAGTCCCACCGTCTTCATATCGTGGGCCACCTGCGCGGCCTGCGCGCGCGCGAAATCGAGCGAACCGGTCGCGGCGATCATCGAGGCTGAGGGGCGGAACCCATAGATGTCCGAGAGCCGGTCCACCCAGCCGCCCTCTTCGTCCACCACCACGAACAACGGCAGCTTCGCATGCGCCTGCGCCTGCTGGATCAGCGAGGAGGCCGCCTGGAGGTTGGGCATTTCTCGGTTGTAGAGCAGAATGCCGCCCGCGTGCTGCTGCTCCACCATCGCGGCGTTGCCGCCGTCATACTGCGGGCCGACGAACTCCACCAGAAACAGTTGCCCCAGTTTCTCATCCAGCGACATGCGCGCGAGATACTGCTGGGCCACGACGGTATCCGAGGGCGCGCGGCTCGCCATCCGGTCGGCGCCCAACGCGTGCGCCGCGAAGCCCGCCAGCCGTGGTTGCGCGACGGTACTGCCGCAGGCGCTCACCAGGCAGAGGATGACCAGCAGCGCCAGACCCGCGCTCCACACGCGCGCGCGGCGGCGCTGCGGGTGGCACTCGCGGACGACACCCCGCTGTGTTGCCGCTGGTCCGTATGGTCGCATTGGGCTGGCCTCCTGCCGTTCGCCATCCCAGGTACAGTCGAAATTGGGTGGGCCTGACCAATGGGTGGTGGTCCGCCGCACCAGTCTACTCGCTTTGGGCAGTTCGGGCAAGACCCTTCGAACACGTTGGACCCTACCGATTCCGCGGTCGCTGCGCACTTGTGATACCCACCTGGGGTATGGTATACTATAGGTGAGCGATCGACGGCACCGCGGCGGCCGGTATTCCGACTGTGCCCCGCCTGCCTGACTGAGAGGAAGCACGATCCATGACTGACCATCGCGAAACTACTACCGCGCCGCTGTATGATGTGGCGATCATCGGCTCGGGGCCGGCCGGCTATACCGCCGCCATCTACGCCGCCCGCGCTAACCTGCGCACGCTCGTGCTGCAGGGCGAACAATCTGGCGGCCAGCTGATGATTACCAGCGATGTCGAGAACTATCCCGGCTTCGAGGAAGCCATCATGGGTCCTGACCTGATGGAGCAGTTCGAGAAGCAGGCCCGGCGTTTTGGCGCCGTGATGGTCCCGCGCACGGTGGCGCGGATTGATTTCAGCCAGCGCCCGTTCCGCCTGTGGGTCGGCACCAGCGAAGACGCGCCGCTCTACCAGGCCCGCACGGTCATCGTGGCCACAGGCGCCAGCGCGAAGTGGCTGGGCCTGCCCAGCGAGACGCGCCTGCAAGGCCGTGGCGTGAGCGGCTGCGCCACCTGCGACGGCTTCTTCTTCAAGGGCAAATCGCTCGCCGTCGCCGGCGGTGGCGATACCGCCATGGAAGAGGCGCTCTTCCTGACACGCTACGCCTCGGAGATCACGCTGATCCACCGGCGCGACCAGTTCCGCGCCAGCAAGATCATGCAAGAGCGCGTGCGCCAGCATCCGAAGATCAGCATCCGCTACCACACCACCGTCGAGGAGGTGCTGGGCGACCAAAGCGTCGAGGGGCTGCTGGTGCGCGATACGCGGACCGGCCAGACCGAGCGGCTGGCCGTGCAGGGGTTCTTCGTGGCCATCGGCCACGAGCCCAACACCGGCGTCTTCCGCGGCCATCTGGATATGGACGCGCCGGGCTACCTGCTGACCCACGAGCACACCATGACCAATGTGCCGGGAGTCTTCGCCGCGGGCGACGTGGTGGACCACCGCTACCGCCAGGCCGTCACGGCGGCGGGCGATGGCTGCCGTGCCGCGATTGACGCCGAGCGCTGGCTGGAGGAGCAGGGCGATGTCGCCGCGCCTGAGGAGCACGATCCCGCCATGTGGGGCGCGCGTGCTTCGCACTCGGGCGCGACATCCGCGTAGACGGCGCCCCGGTGCACCGGTGCCTTGAGCATAGTTTGCAGATCCCACCCGCCGCCTCATGCCTGTTCTTGAGGCGGCGGGTGGGATCTGTTGCGTATTGGAACTGAACGATGGCAGACACCACTCCTACGCCACTGTTCCGCGCCGTAGACGAGATCACCAACCAGACTAGCCCATCCAGCCGTGGATATCCGTGTGGATAAAGTCGTGGATATCTCCGCAAAGTGCCGCACATCCTGTGGACAACGCGGGAGACGTGCGCATGAACGCTCGCCTGGGTCGGCGCGCCCCTGGAAATACCACCAGCGTGCCGGCGAGTTATCCACATCTCCACAGGGTGGGGACAACCAGGGTGATTTGTCAAACGGCTGATGCTCAGGTACTCTGATGGGTACCATCGCACCGCACACAAGAGACCTACCGCAAATGCCCGCTCGGTGATATACTGATCTAGAATACCCGTTCTACGACAGGCTTCCCCGTGTCGCAGGGCCGGGTGGGTCCGCGGATCGCTCGCACGTGGCGTGGCATCGGTGGTGGCTTGTCTCCATCGGGAGGATTGAGTCAAAGTCGGCGCACCGCGCGGCGCCTGCCGTGGGAGGATGGTCGTGGAGAAGCTACTGCCACAAAACGTCGAGGCCGAAGCCGCGGTCCTCGGCAGCATCCTCATCGATCCCGAAGCGATCATCGAGGTCGCCGACTACCTGCGCCCTGATGACTTCTATCGCGATGCCCACCGCACCATCTACCAGGCCGCGATCGAACTCTACGAGAGCCGCGAGCCGGCCGACCTCATCACCCTGACCGACGAGCTGGCGCGACGCGATCAGCTCGAAGCCGTCGGCGGCGCCAGCTACGTCACCTCGCTGGCCAATCAGGTGCCCACCAGCGCCAATGTCGAATACTACGGCCACATCGTCGAGCGCACGGCCATCCTGCGCCGGCTAATCCACGCCGCGGGGCAGATCGCGGCTATCGCGTACAACGAGCCGGATGCCAGCACGGCGCTGGATCAGGCCGAAAAGCTGATCTTCAATATCAGCCAGCACTACACGCGCTCCGACTTCGACCACATCCGCGACACCCTGCACGAGTACATCGACAAGCTGGAGCACCTGCACCAGCATCGCGGCAACATCGTCGGCGTCGCCACGGGTTTCTCCGATCTGGATAAGCTGACCGGCGGCCTGCAGAAGTCCGATCTGATTATTCTGGCTGCCCGGCCGGCTGTGGGAAAATCCGCCATGGCCTTATCGATGGCCCACAACACGGCGACACGCCACGGCAACAGCGTCGCCCTCTTCAGTCTGGAGATGAGTAAAGAGCAATTGGTCGCGCGCCTGCTCTCCATGGATGCGAGTATCGACCAGAGTCGGCTGCGCACCGGGTTCCTGGACGACGCGGAGTGGGAGCGCATCAGTGTCTCGGTGGGCGAGCTCTCCAAAGCGGACATCTATGTGGACGACACGCCAGGCATTACGCTGGTCGAGATGCGTAGCAAGGCGCGCCGTCTGATGATGGACCACGGCTTTTCGCTGCTGATCGTGGACTACCTGCAGCTGATGCAAGGCAGCGGCACGGGCAATCGCGGCCACGAGAACCGCGTGCAGGAGGTTTCGGAGATCAGCCGGGGCCTCAAGGGGCTGGCCCGCGAACTGAACGTGCCCGTCGTCGCGCTGGCCCAGCTCTCGCGCGCGGTGGAGAGCCGCACGGAGAAGAAGCCGCAACTAAGCGACCTAAGGGAGTCGGGGAGCATTGAGCAAGATGCCGATATTGTCATGTTCATCTATCGTGACGAGGTGTACAACCCCGAGACCGAGCGCAAGAACATCGCCGACATCATCGTCGCCAAGCACCGCAA
>DASYGC010000770.1:0-8431 GCA_036000225.1 Ktedonobacterales bacterium
ACGTCGTTGGCATCCGCCTGTCACCTAACTCGCCGCGCCAGAATGAGCCGCCAACCTCCGTAGGGGTGTACGGATGTACGCCCGGCTTCCCCTGCCTGTATCTCGCCCTGGCCACCGCGCGCTCCGCCATTTCTCGCCCGCCTACCTCTACCCTTGCCGACACGCGATTAGCAGCCGAGCTTCAGTCGGCGAGTTGCCTTCTCCTTTCATCTGCCACATCTCTCAACGCACGTGGATGGCGCGAATCGCCCAATCAACGAATGCCCCTCGCCGTTCGTGGTAAGATGTTTGCGCCTCTCGCCTCGCGCGTGGTCCCGCGCGCGAAGCACCATCACCGTGACGACCGACATCATCATCCGCAGCATCCCCACCAGCCGGGCGCATGTGGCAGCGCGGCCAGCGGCGCGAATAGGAGGGCGACGATGCCAAAGCGATCCGACAACGGCGCGGAAGACGACCACCCGACAAAACGGCGGGGCAACCACAAGCCCCAGCCGGTCCGGCTGGATGGCGGGCCGCTGACGCTGGCCCAGGTCGCCGCGGTGGCCTATGATGGCGCCGGGGTCACCCTGACCCCCGCCGCCATCGAGCGCGTCGCGACCGCGCGCGCACTGGTGGACCGGCTGGTGGCCGAGGATCGTACCGTTTACGGCATCACTACCGGGTTCGGCCACCTCAGCCGGGTCAAGATCGCCCACGACGAGCTGGCCGCCTTGCAGCGCAACCTGGTGCGCAGCCACGCCAGCGGCGTGGGCGAGCCGTTCGATATCCCCACCGCGCGCGCCGTCATGCTGCTGCTGGCCGCCAGCCTCGCGCGCGGCCACTCGGGCGTGCGTCTGGTGGTGCTGGAGCAGTTGATCGCCATGCTGCGCACCGGCGTGACGCCGGTGGTGCCCATGCGCGGCTCGGTGGGCGCCAGCGGCGATCTGGCCCCGCTGGCGCATCTGAGCCTGGCGCTGATCGGCGAGGGCGAGGCGTGGTACGCCGGCGCGCGGCTGCCCGGCGCGCAGGCGCTGAAGCGCGCGGGTCTGGCGCCCATCGCGCTGGCGGCCAAGGAAGGGCTGGCGCTGATCAATGGCACGCATGTGATGGAGGCCTGCGGCGCGCTGGCGCTACGCGATGCCTGGCGGCTGGTGCGCGCGGCGGAGGTGGCCGTCGCCGCCAGCACCGAGGCGCTGCTGGGCAGCTATGTCCCGCTGGATGCGCGCATCCATGCCTTGCGACCGCAGCGCGGCCAGCCGCGCACCGCCGCCCGGCTGCGCGCCCTGCTGGCGGAGAGCGAGATCAACCCCAGCCACGCCGATTGTGGCCGTGTGCAGGATCCCTACAGCCTGCGCTGCGCGCCGCAGGTGCTGGGCGCCACGCGCGATGCGCTGGGCTATTGCGAGCGGGTCTTCGACGCCGAGCTAGGCGCCGTGACCGATAACCCGCTGCTCTTTCCCGCCGAGGGCGATGTGCTCACCGGCGGCAACTTCCACGGGCAGCCACTGGCGCTGGCGCTCGATTTCCTGGCCATCGCGCTGGCGCAGGTGGCCAGCTTTTCCGAGCGGCGCACCTACTACCTGATGGGTCCGCACGACTGGGACACCGGCGACCACCCCATGCCGCTGTTCCTGACGCCCAATCCCGGCCTGAGTTCGGGCTACATGATCGCCCAGTATGCCGCCGCCGCGCTGGTCAACGAAATCAAGGTGCTGGCGCACCCGGCGAGCATTGACTCGATCCCCACCTCCGCCGGCATGGAAGACTTCGTCAGCATGGGCGTGACCTCGGCCATCAAGGGGCGCCAGGTGCTCGACCTGGCCTTCAGCGTGGTCGCCATTGAGCTGATCTGCGCCTGCCAGGGACTCGATTTCCGCCGCCCGCTGCGCCCCGGCCGCGGCGTGCGCGCCGCCTACGAAGCCGTGCGCGCGCTGGTGCCCACGCTCGACGCCGACCGCCCGCCCGCGCCGGATATCGCGCGCCTGGCCACGGCGCTACGCGCGGGCCTACTGGAGGAACTTGATCCAGAGGCGGAATAGCCGCCAGCTTGAACACCGGTTTGCTACCCGGAGCGCTGCTCGCGCGTACACTCATATGGGTCCGGCCTATGGCGCGCTGTATGGCACGCGGCCGGACCCATATGTGCGCCTGATGTCTCTCTGGGTTCCCGCTGGCACCCTGACCGGAACGGCGTGCTGTTCTCATCGCTCGCCGCAGGGAGTGCGCTCTCAGAACTGGTGGTCCGCGTGGTCCTTTCGCCGTCGATCCTGGCCGAGCACGATACCGAACTGCTCGCCGCCGAGCGCGCCCTGGCCGATAAGCTCGATGCCTGCCTGCGCCGCTTCGAATCCTCCGCCGCCGATGCCGAAACGCTGCATCGCGTCACCCTCGCCTTGCAAGAACTCTTCCTGCTGGTGGTCGCCGGCGAGTTCAATGCCGGCAAGAGCGCCTTCATCAACGCTCTGGTCGGCGAGCAAGTGCTCGCCGAAGGAGTCACGCCCACCACCGCCACCGTCACCCTGCTGCGCCAGGGCGAGCCACCCGCCGTGCACCAGCGCCCCGATGGCGTCGAAGAGCGCGTGCATCCCGCCGCCTTCCTGCGCGATGTGGCCATCGTTGATACGCCAGGCACCAACGCCGTGCTGCGCCATCACGAGCAACTCACCGCCGACTTCATCCCCCGCAGCGACCTCGTGCTCTTCGTCACCTCCGCCGACCGGCCCTTCACCGAAAGCGAACGCCAGTTTCTGGAGCGCATTCGCGATTGGGGCAAGAAGATCGTGCTGGTGCTCAACAAGGTGGACCTGCTCAAGACCGAGGACGAGGTCAACGAGGTGCTGGGTTTCGTGCGCCAGCACGCCACCCAGCTGCTCGGTCGCACCCCCGAGATGTTCGCCATTTCCGCGCGCCTGGCACAGCAGGCGCGGCGCGCCAGCGCGGGCGAGCAGGGGGTGGACCTGTGGCAGACCAGTCGCATGGGCGCCCTGCGCGACTACCTGACCCGCACCCTCGACGACACCGGCCGCGCGCGGCTCAAACTGCTCAGCCCGCTAGGAGTCATGCAGCGCCTGGTGCTCAAGTACCAGGACGAGGCGCACAAGCGCCGCGCGCTGCTCGACGAAGATGCCCGCACCGTCGAGAACCTCGAAGCCCAGCTTGCCGCCCAGCGTGCGGATATGGAGCGCAGCTTCGAGCAGCGCCTGCGATCCGTCGAAAATCTCGTGCTGGAGATGCGCGTTCGCGCCGATGCGTTCTTTGACGAGATGGTGCGCCTGGGCCGGGTGATCGACCTGGCGCAGCGCCCCAAGGTGCGGGCCGCCTTCGAGCGCGAGGTGATCGCCGATGCGCCCGAGCGGATCGAGCAGACGGTAGATGAGTTGATCGACTGGCTGGTGGAGCAGGAGCATCGTCGGGGACAGGATGTGAGCGACTACCTCGCCCGGCGGCGCCAGACCGGCGGATCGGTGCTCGGCGCGCCGGGCACCCCCGACGACTCACTGGTGGTCGGCGGCATCGGCGCCACCTTCGATTACAACCGCCGCACGGTGCTCCAGCGCGTGGCCCAGGCCGCCACCCGCGCGCTCGGCAGCTACGACCGTGAGGCCGAGGCGGCGGAGCTTTCGAGCAGTTTGCAGGGCGCCGTCGCCCAGACCGCAGTGGCGGGCGTGGGCGCGGTCGGGCTGGGAGTCGGCATCGCCGTCGCCATCGGCACCGCCGCCGCCGACTTCACCGGTATCGTCGCGGGCATGGTGCTGGCGGGCCTGGGGCTGGGCATCCTGCCGTACCGGCGGCGGCGCGCCAAGGCGCAATTCGCCGAGCGCGCCGATGCCTTGCGCCAGCGGCTGGCCTCCACCCTGCGCGAGCAGTTCCGCAAGGAACTGGAAGGCGGCGAGGAGCGTCTGCGCGAGGCCCTGGCGCCGTACACCCGCTTCGTGCGCGTGGAGCACGAGCGCGTCGCCCAGACCGCCACCACGCTCGACGAGATCCAGCGCGAACTCGATGGCCTGCACCAGCAGCTCGCGGGGTGAGCGCCATGCCGTCGCTCCGTTCGCGGACACCAGGCAGGGAGTTCTGGCACAAAGCTTGCGGTGTCAGTGGGGCAAGTGGGCGCTAGCTCATCACCACGAGGCAGGCCGGCGCGCTACGTGGCGTCGCATCGGACCCGCCGTCGGGGCGCCTGGGCAGGCGTCCCGCGTCTGGACCTACACCCCGACTCACCAGAGGGCATACTGGTCGCGGCCTCGTACGATGCGTTACGCTGTGATACACAAGTCGTACCCGCGCCATCGCGAGTACGATGCGCCACTATCTTCGCCCGGCCCGCGCGGGCCTCCCTCATCTGCCCGGTTTGCTGAGCAATCCACTCGCAAGGAAGCGCGCATGCGCGATACGACTGAAAGAGAGTTCCATGTTCGATCCAACTGATCTCTATTCCCTGAACGAGCTGGATCAGGGTGTTCCCGCCGATCTCGTGACCAACTGGGGCGCGCAGACCAGTCACCTGCCTCAGCGGCGCCCCGTGCTGGTGGTAGACGACGACCAGGATATTCGTAACGTGCTGCGCGACCTGCTCAGCGACGAGGGCTATCAGGTCTCGCTGGCCAGCGACGGCGCCGAAGGGCTGCGCCTGCTCGCCAGCGCCAGCGAGCCGCTGGTGGTCTTGCTCGATCTGATGATGCCACGGGTGGATGGCTTCGAGGTCTGCCGCCGGCTGGCCGCCGACTCTCACCTGCGCGATAGCCATGCCGTTGTATTGATGTCGGCGCGCCGCAATCTGGAGACGGCGGACCACACCGCGGTGACTGCCACGATCCCCAAGCCCTTCGAGATCGACGATCTGCTCACCCTCGTCGATCGCCTCGCCAGCCCCACCACCCCCTGATGCCGCGTCACTACCGATCCGGCTCGGTGGTCGCGCGCGCGGGCAGCGCGATGCCGAAGGTGCTGCCCTGGCCGGGACCAGCCGATTGCGCCCAGATGCGCCCCTCATGGCGCGCCATGAGGGTGGCGGCGATATGCAGTCCCAGTCCCAGGCCGCCATACTGTCGCGCCGACGAGGTGCGTGCGCGGAAGAACCGCTCGAACACCCGGCCCACCTCGTCCTCATGGATGCCCACCCCCTGGTCGGCAATCGTGACGATCAGCTCGGCGCGCGCGTCAGTTGCCGCGCCCCCGCGCGGGCGCCGGCCTTTGCGCCGGGCGCCGGCCGCGCGTTCGCGCCGCACCGCTACCGTGACGGTTGACTCCGGCGCGCTATACTTGAGCGCATTGTTGAGCAGAATGATCAGTACCTGCGGCAGCCGCTCAGGATCGGCCTCGACCCCCAGTCCGTCGGCCTCCGCGCCTTCCAGCACGATGGTGCGCCCCGAGCTTTCTCGCGCATCATGCACCACCGCGCCCACCATGGCGCCCAGGTCGCCCGGCGCGAGACTCAGTTCCAACCGCCCCTCCACGATGCGCGACGCATCCAGCATCTCCTGGACCAACCCCTGAATGCGGTCGAGCGAGGACTGCACCGGCGCGAACTGCGCCGCGGCCTCCGTCTGGCCCAGACGCAGCAGACGCCGCCGCGTCGCCTGCGTGCGCGCCTGCAATACCGTCAGCGGCGTCTTGAGCTCGTGGCTGGCGATCGAGAGGAACTCTTCCTTCAGCTCATTCGCCTGGCGCAAGGCCTCCACATCCGCCGCCACATCCTGCAGCCGCTGCCGGTCCACCGCCAGCGCCGCCAGTCGCGCCACACCGGTCGCCAGATCAATCTCCCGCCGCGTATACTGGTGTGCCGCCGTGGCGAGATCCCGCGCGCCAAAATCCAGCACCAGGATGCCCACCAGCCGGTTCTCCACCAGCAGCGGCACCGTCAGCGCCACTACGACCGCCAGTGGATTGGGCAGCTCGCGATAGGGCAGTTCGCGAAAATCAACCACCACCGCCTCACCCTCGCGCAGCCGCGCGAGGGCCTCGTCGCCCAGCCAGCTCAATTGGGGGTTCGGCACGTACGCGCCGCCCTCGCTCAGTGCCGCCTCCCAGGCCGCCGCTTGCGCGGCATTCAAGCCGACGATAGCCGCGGGCGTCTCTTGCCCCGTTTCGGGGTCCACCAGGTCAATCAGCACGCGTTCGCAGCCCAGCACCCCGGTGGTGAGCAGGCACAATTGATGCAGATTGGCGCGCAGCCGTGCCCACGACGTGTCGGCCGCCGGCTCACCAGCGTGCGCGGGTGCCGCCGGCGCCACCAGCGCCTCGGCGATCTGGAGCAGCGCATCAAGCGCCGCATGGGTGCGGTGTTCCAACTGGTAGGCGGCGGTGACGTTGCGGAACACCACCACCGCGCCGTTGATCGCCCCATCCGCACCCCGCAGCGGAGCGCCGCTGGCGTTGATGCGGGTCTCGGGCCCATTCTCTCCGTCCACCAGGTAGTCGGCGCCATAGAAGGTTTCGCCACGGATCGCGCGCAGCGACGGCATCCGCTCGGTGGGCAACGGTGTGCCATCGGGGCCACGCCAGCGGAAGCGGGCATGCCGGCTCGCCGCCGATTCGCCGATCTCCGCGTGATTGCGCGCAATCAGCTGGCCCGCTTCGTTCATCCGCATGAGATGTCCCTGGAGATCGTAGATCGCGACGCCCGCCGTGAGGCTGCGGAAGGTGGCCTCCAGCTCGTCGGCGCGCCGGTGCGCGTCTTCTACCGCGCGGGCGCGCTCGATGGCCGCGGCCGCCTGGGCGCTGAGCGCGCTGAGCAGCGCGACCTGTTCGTCGCTGAAGCTATCCGCCTGCTGATGTCCGGCCACCAGCACGCCAGTGACCCACCCTCCGCCTGCCGTCAGCGCTGTCCCCGCCAGCGCGCGCACCCCCGCGCGCGCGAACAGCCGCGACTCAGCGTCCGCCAGGGCCGCGGACGCATCCGCCAGCAGCAGTGGTTCACCCCGCTCCAGCAAAGGCCGCAACACCGTGAGCCGGCTCACAAAGCGGTGCAGCGTTGCGGCCGCGGCCGCGGGCACCCCCGCCACGCCCACGACCTCGAAGGGGGCATCCGGCGCCGCCCGCAACAGGAAGCCGGCCCAGTTCGCATCGGTCAGCTCGCGGGCAGCGCGCGCGATGCGGTCGAGCAGCGCCGGTAACTCGCGCTCCCGTTCGAGCGCCAGCGCGGCATCCGCCAGACCCCGCGAGCGCCGAACCTGCGCCCGCAGATGGGCCTCGCCGCGTACGTTGGCGGTGATATCCCACAGGATCAGCAGCAGCGGGTCCGCGGCCGCCGCATCCTCGCCCGCGCCACTACCCGCGTCCCCACCCAGGCCACCGCCCGCGACGTCGAGCGGCGCCAGTTCCGGCAGACGGATCGGCGTCACATGCAGCGAGACAATCCGGTCGCGCGCCGCACCTGGAGCCCCCAGATGCACGCCGCGCACCGTCACTGGCTCACCCGTACGCCTGACGGATTCCAGGATCGAACGCAACCCGGCGCCAGGCGCGTCGTCCATTTGGGTCAGTTCGGGGGGGAACAGCTCGTGGAGTGAACTGCCTAACGGCTCTAGATCAGACCGCGGACTCAGCGTGCGCAGGCGTGGGTTGGCCAGCCGCACCACCGCGCTGGACCCCGTCACGATGGCGATGGCGCTGGGATCGGTATGAATCACCGCGCGCAGCAGCGAACGGCCCTGTTCGAGTTCGTGGAAGAGTCGTGTGTTATCCAGCGCGATGCCCGCCTGCCGGGCAAACGCGCCCAGCACGGCGGCATCACCGGGCGCCAGGTCGTCGGCCCACATCCCCATGATGCCCAACACCCGCCCCCGGCTCAGCAGCGGCGCGATGATGCACGATGAGGCGTGGATCAGCTGCAGCAGCCGCCGCCGCAACCCATCCGGCAGCCACGGGAGCGCCTGGCGCGCTACATCCTCGGCATCGCTCAGATACACCGGCTGATGGGTGCGCACCGTCTCCTGAAACAGACCGACCTGTGCCAGCGGGATGGGGAAGTGCGCGATCGAGTGTCCGATCAGGCGCTCGATGGTGCTGCGCAGGCCGGGCAGCAGCGACACATAGACGATGCGCAAGGTGTCGGTGGCCATCGCCGCCACCGCCGCATCGCCCGCGCCATCGATGGGCGTGTCGAGCAGGGCGATCTGGCTGCCAATGCCAAACGTGTGCAGCGCGGTGCCGACGATCGCGGGAATCTCGCCGGCATGTTGGGCTTCTTGCAGGCGGGCCGCGGCGCTATCGAGCGCGCCAATCAGGGCGGTGAGCCGCTGGTAGGGATCGGTGGGCGGACGCTCACTTCCAGTGCGCCGCGCGCTCACGCGCGAGTCGGCATCCAGCGCGGCGGGAGCCACCTCCGCACCGGTGAATCCGGCGGCGAGGCTGTCGGTCGAAGCGGCCTGATCGCCCATTGGGGTCCCCTTTGCGCCGTCCCATGCGCAGCTTCGGCACCTGGGCACGCCGCCCATCCGGGTGACCAACG
>DASYGC010000771.1:0-1854 GCA_036000225.1 Ktedonobacterales bacterium
TCTGCACTCTCGCTTCCACCTACCGGCGTACTCGAGCGGTATCGCGCGCATGCGGGGAACGGAGTGGTATGCTGAGGGCACATCACAATGGGCACGAGAGGAGGCGGTGCGATGCACAGCTTGCAGCAGGCGCTGGCGACCACGGCCATCGCGCTCTCGGCCTTCTGCCTGATTACCTATCTGTGGCTGGGGCTGACGGTGTTGCTGCTGGGCAACCGGCACGAGCCGGTGACGTGGGTGGGGGGTGGGGGGCTGCTGATCGCCGGACTGTTCTTCCTGTGCCATGGCGCGCTGGTCGGCGCTGGCGCGGCGACGGGGGCGGGTCCGGCGGACTTCTGGTGGCATCTCTCGTGGCTGCCGGCGTTCGCGGCGCCGATCTGCTGGGCCGCTATCGGGCTGCACTACATCGGGCTGACAGAACGGTGGTCGCGGCTGCGGCTTCCGGCGCTGGCGGGAGTGGCGGCGCTGGGGGGCATCGCCGCGCTGCTCGCGCTGCTGAATTGGGGCACACTCGGCAGCTACGGAAACTTTCTGCGGCTGCTGGGGGCCGCCTTGATCTGGCGTTCGGAACCAGCAGCCTCAGATACCGTCGCGCTGCGGGCGCTGGCCTCGCCGGCACTGTCGGCCCTGTCGATCGCATTCGTGGCCTATGTCGGCGCGTGCGCCTGCCTGCCGTGGGCCGCGCTGGTGGCCCGCCGGCTCCTGCCGGGTGCCACCGCCTCCGCCGCACAGGCAACCGGCGCCGCGACCGAACCCTCTCTGCTCTGGGATGCCGGCAGCGCGTGGAGCCAGGCGCGACGGGCGCTGCTGGCGGCCTCGCTCTGCATGGTGGCGGCGGGCGCCGTCGTGGGCGTGGTGGGCGTGATTACCTCCATCGCCGCACACGTGGCGCGTCTGCCCAACGCGACCCGGCTGCCGCTGCCACTACCAGCGACACCGCCCGCGCCGGGCCATCTGCCGATCGCGCTGGTGGCCGCCGATCTGGGGGTGCAGTGCGCGCTGGCGGGGTTGGTGCTGATGCTGGGTTGGGCGGTGGTACGCCAGGGAGTGTTGGTCGAGCGGCGCCTGCCACAGCGCGGTTTCCTGAGCCACTGGCGCGGCACGGTCGCAGTGGCCGGGATCGTTGCGGTGGTGGTGGCCTGGCTCACGCTCTTCGAGCCGGAGTCGCTGCCAGTGCTGCTGGTGCTGGTGGCCTTCATGGCGACGGCCTACGCGCTCTTCACCTGGCGCGCGTATGCCGAGCACGACCATTTTCTGGCGCAGTTGCGCCCGTTCGTGGATAGCCTGGGCGCGGGAGCGACAGGCTGGCTGGCTACCAGCGAGCGCGATGTGGAGCGCGCCGTCGAGGCGCTGTTCACGAGTCTGTGTCGGGATGTTCTCGAAGCCAGTCGTGGGCGCCTGTGGCTCTCAGCGGGCCACTTGCACCGCACCTTCAGCTATGCGGGACCGATTGACACGGCGCGCGTGCCGCTTGAGGGCCGCGAGTGGGTGCTGCCGGTGGCCGACGAGCGCGGCGTGGTGGCGCGCCTCGCGCTGGGTCCGCGCCTGGATGGCGCGGGCTACACCTCGGCCGATCTGGAGGTGGCGCGTGCCTGCGGTCAGCGCATCCTGGATGCCGTGGGGGAGTTCATGGCGGTGCGCACCATCGCGCAGTTGGCGCGCCGGCGCGGCCTGGAGGCGGAACTGAGCGCGGCGCTGCCCCGGCGCAAGCTGCACGACGAGGTGCTGCCGCGGCTGCACCTAGCGATGCTGCGGCTGGAGGCGCTGCGCGGGCGGGCGAGCGATGTGAGCCGCACCGTGCCCGCGGGAACCGCGGGAAGTGGCGCGGCGGGAACCGCGCTCGCGCCGGTCGCG
>DASYGC010000772.1:0-7044 GCA_036000225.1 Ktedonobacterales bacterium
AAGGCGTACTGCAGGTCGCCCGGCGTGATCTGCGCGAGGAGGTTGGCGAGCATGCCACGCGGCCAGTCGAGCAGCTCCTGGGTGGGCATCGGCGCACGGTCGAGCTGCGCCTTGACGGCAGCGATCACCTTCTGATGTGACCAGCCCAGGCTCAGCAGGCCATAGCCGCCGAGACAGTCGAGAAAAGTGCGGCCGAGCACGTCCACAAACGTCGCGCCGCGTCCGCTCCATTCGACGGCCGCGAAGTCGCCGGCCTCCGTCATGGACTTGCGGTAGTCGAGAAAGCCGGGGTTATAGTGCGTGGCAAAGTTGTGGACCGTCAGCGCGACCAACTCTTCAGCCTGCTGACGCGTCAACGTCTTCTGATGGATGATATCCAGATAGCCGCGGGCTGTTGCGAGCGCTTGTTCACTGATGTTGTCGGTACTGTGGTCGCTGGTACTCATAACCCTCCTGCATACGGGAAATGGACGGTCGATGGCATGCATCCTCGCGTCGTTGCGAGGATCGCACCCGGTGTGCGACGGGCCTGTGCGCGGGTCACCTGGCGTGGGAGGTCGGGCGGCATGAAGCATAGCTGCCCTGAATCACTGCCAGGCGACGACTGCGCGCCGACCCTGCTCGCGCAGGTGGCGAGACAACGGTCTCGCGGGTACGCTTCCGCGGCCCGTCCCGCTGGCGGGCCAAACGTGGGCGGAGCATGCCGTCGAATAGGTGCGCGATAGTGGTGTCACTCCCAGTTGGGCACGCAAGGCAGATTGCCTGGTGCGCGCACGGGGGACACCGAACGATGTACGTGATTCACATGATGCTGGACGAGGAGAGCACAGCAGAGAAGTCGAGTGGCGCGCCTGGGAGAAGGCGAAGTTCTGCACAGAGAAGAGGCGGAGAAGGCTCACTGGCAGAAGGCGCGCGACAAGGCGAGGTGCGGCAGCGTCAGGGGTAGCAGGTGGAGAGATGGAAGCCGCCCAACGAGCGATAACGACGCAGATACTCCGGCCGATCGCGCCAGCCTCTTGAAGGATCCTGGCCAGACATATGGGGGCTCCTCAGAACACGAACCATCTGGGCTCAGTATAGCTGGAGTCTCTCCCGCGCGCAAGGCATCTATTTTGTACACACTGGCCAAAGCCGCGTGCGCGCCGTTGGGCGGCGTGGCGGATGCGCACGAGCAGCCAAGCGTACCGGCTCAGGAAATGCGGTCACGCCGGGCTTGATCTAGTGCCGCATCAGGCAAGCTTTGCGCGCTTTGAAGAGCGAATTGAAACCATCGACGTTGAAGTTGTTGATCACCTCCCGCACCCGGTCAGCGCTGGTGCACCTCACCCTGGCGATGCCGGCCATGTCCATGCCCTGCACCGACACCAGCACCATCTGAGCCCGCCGCCAGGTCACTACCAAACCGGAAGAGCGGCGCACGATCCGCAACAGCCGGTTCCCCTCCGCCTCGGACACCTCCCGAACCCGCAGACCCTCCCGAGCCATCACCACCCCCTGATCCGACACCAACGCGCACCCTATGAGGGTGCGCGACCGATACAACCAAGTGGTGGACCTACAGGGGCAACGTTGCCTGACGCAGCACCGTCATCAGGTGCGACTGGATCTCGCCCACGACCGGCCAAGGCCGGGATCACGGTAGATCCCGACATCAACAGCCAGCCGACTACGACCTCGAAGGTCCGCGTTCAGCCATGGGTATCCAGCCCCTTGCGCTCAAGCGCTGCTCGCATCTGGCTGAGCCACTCTGTGCCCAGCTGGCGCCCATTTGGGAGTTGGTCGCCTCGCTCCCAGCGCCATGTGGTGATCATTGCCAGCATGAGGAGCCGGCACTCGCGCAGCACGTCGTGATTGACACCCGGATAGTGCTCGCTGACTGCTTCGGGCGCATGGGCGAGGTCGAATTCGACCGGCCCACGGCAACACGTCTCGAGGTCTATGAAGAGCAGCCCGTGCTTCGTGGTGAGCAGGTTGCCCGGGTGCGGCTCACCGTGCAGCAGCTGCTCAGCGGCGCCACGGGTGCCGATCACTCGTCGCAGGCTGGATAGCGTGTCGCCGAGGAGCTCCCGGTCCGCGTCGGCGAGCGCCGGAGTCTGGTCGCGGCTCGCCACGAGTTGTTGCGCCTGCTCCACGCGATCCGTGAAGTGCGGCGTAGGGATATCGAGCTGGCGCATGCCGGCATGCAACCGCTCGAGCGCACTGGCGTAGTCGGCTGGTGCGATCTCTTGCGGTGTCGCAGGTTCGTAGTAGGTCCACAGCGTGACCACGAAGCCATCACGCGCATAGACCCGTGGGTCCACGCGACGCTCAAGAGCAGCCACAGGGCACCCGAATGCGGCGAGCCGCTGAGCCAGCTCGACTTCGAACCGTGCACCCTGAAGCGCTCCAGGTGCCACCCGTGCCACCCGGGCAAGCACGTCACAAGGCAGCAGACGCAGCGTGAGCTTGTTCGAGTCATGAAGCACGATCGCGTCGGCGACGGTCAGGTCAAGGGATGAGGCAATCGCTATGGCCGCGGCCATCGCACGCGGGACCTCTGACGCCTGCATGGTCGCCTGGCCCCTCTCCCTTGGTGCTGCGGTACGCTCCAAGCGGTGCAACGTGGGCAGCGTACCATATTGGCGAGAGAGAAATGTTGAGCGACAATTCGGGGCGAGCTCGTCATCTATCCCCCTCTCACGCCGCTGCGCATTCCACGTGCAAACAAAGGCCCTCTGTGGATCAGGCAAGGGACAACCTGGATCAAGAGGTAGCGAGGAGCACCGTGTACACTCCTCGCTTGTTTGGGGCGCAAGAACGAACCAGTTCCCATCCCCTATCAGGGCGTAAACCATTTCCAATGGCCTTCGGAGACCACTTCGACTGCTCCATCGCGAACGACGATGGCGGTCTGATCGTCAATTGCATACGCTGGCACACCCACCTCAGCGGCCCATTTTTCTGCATTGACCAGGGAATTGTCCGGCATGTTCTCGTTATCCAGGTGCGGAAACAGCGCAAAATCAACCAGTCCCAGCGTTCTATCGCCACCAGTGGGCGGCTTCCAGTGGACGAAGTCCTCCCCGATGCGCGGGGCCATCACCATGCTCCCGGCGCTCAATCCCACATAGACCGTCTCGCGCCCGAGCTCCGGCAAGAGGTCGGCCAGTCCTGATTGCCGCATCCAGTAGCACAGATACAGGGGATCGCCACCTTCCACCAGCAGGGCGTCCGTCTCCTGGACCCGCGGGAGCCAACGCTCTTTCTCGAGACTGGGCAGCGCGGTGAGCTCCAGCACGCCCAACGACTTCCACCCCACTTCGCACAGGGAGGTGTTGAACTCTCCGCGGAGCAGCCGGACGATTAAGGCCGGACCATTGGCGTTGGCGTGCAACGCGGTGGGAATGTACAGGGCACTGCACTCGGCGATCGGTTTGCCCAGCAGATCAACCAGGGCGTTACGAATGCTGTCGTTGCTGATGCCACCAGAGGTAAGCAGATATTTCATAAGCGGTTCTCCATGCCGATTTCATGGGAGCAGAAAGGCTACTCCAATCCCTCTCTTTGAGACTGAAGCAGAACTCCTCCAGAACGGAACGACTGCGTTTCTCAGAGCGCTGAGTCGTCTGCTCTCGTTGTCAGTCTTGGACACAAAGGTCTTCCGCTCCCTCATTATATGCAAGACACTCTACCATCTGGACCTCGCACAATACTTCTTCGATCTTGCTCTCCTTGCCATGCGGAATTACGCCGCGCATTCCAAAACAGGCCCTTAGTCTGGACCACTTATGAAATTGACCCATATCATGTCCAGCTTCTTTTTGACCCATATTGTGTCCAAGCTGGCTAAAAAGTTTGGCGAATCACAGCCTGGTAGCGACCCGCCAGGCTAAGGACCGCGGCGACGCGCTCTCCCCAAGCGATTCCCTCCGAGGGTGCGATGGTCTCCATTGTGGCGCCCCTGGAGTGGCTGTCAGCCGCGATCCCGCTCCGCGATAGGCGCCAGGCACGCGAGCAGCTTGCCATGCCCGAGTGCGTCCCCGTGGTACGATACGCTGGTACAACACGCTGGAAGTGGGCCGGCACTGAGCCTGATGCACGACGGTGAACATCCCTTTGATCGAAAGGGGGAGCAGCGATGGCGAATGCGTTGCGGGTGACGCTCGAAATCGGACCGAAAGGCAAGCAGGTGGCAGCCGTGGCGCCGGATTGGCCCGGCCTGGAGCGCGGTGCGAAGACCGAGGAGGCCGCGCTTGCGAGGCTGCGCGCCTACCTGCCACGTTACGCACCGGTGGCGCAGCTGGCGGGGATGGAGGCCGAATTCGCGGCCAGCACCACGGTCGAAGTAGTCGAGCGTTATCCCGGCACGGGCTCAACCGACTTCTGGGGCATCTCGTACGCGTTTTCGGACCTGGATCGGCAAGACCTATCGAGCGCGGCATTGGACCGCGAACTGACCCTGATGCGCGCGTGCTGGACGTTTTTCGACGAAGTGCGTGGGCGCGTGTCGGCGGAGATGCGCAAGGGTCCGCGCGGAGGCGGGCGTGATCGGGATCACATCGTCGGTCATACGCTGCGCGTGGAGCAAGATTGGGCCGCGAAGGTCGGGGTGCCCACTCCCCAAGGTGCGCCGCCGCTGATCGACGAGGGTCTGCAAGCGCACCGCGACGCCTACCGCACCGCCATTCGCGCGTTCCATGCGCAGGGCAAAATGGCGCGCACCTGGCCGCTCCGGTATCTGATTCGGCACACCGCGTATCACACGCTGGATCACGCCTGGGAAATGGAAGACAAAGACCTGACGGTGCACATGATATCCTCTCTCAAAAGTGAGGACTGGTGAGTAAGCCGACGACAGGTGGTCTGTGGCGCAACCGTGACTTTCTCCTCCTCTGGGCTGGACAGGCGATCTCGTCGATTGGCTCCCAGATTTCCGGCTTCGCGCTGCCGCTGCTTGTGCTGGCACTGACCAACTCGCCAGCGCAGGCTGGCCTGCTGACAGCACTGCAACGCGTGCCCTATCTGCTTTTCAGCCTGCCGGTGGGTGTCCTCATCGACCGCTGGAATCGCAAACGAGTGATGCTCCTGGCCAATGCGCTGCGCTGCGCCGTCTACGCGCTGGTGCCGTCCGCCTTTCTCCTGGACCATCTCACGCTGCCCTTGCTCGCGGTGGTGGCCGTCCTCAGTGGCGCGGCGTATGTCTTCTTCGATCTGGCCGACAATTCCGCGTTTCCGCGTATCGTCACGCCAGC
Source organism: Ktedonobacterales bacterium (assembly GCA_036000225.1). Taxonomy (GTDB): domain Bacteria; phylum Chloroflexota; class Ktedonobacteria; order Ktedonobacterales; family JADMIN01; genus DASYGC01. The sequence goes on from DASYGC010000772.1 coordinate 5,232, forward strand.
CCAGCTTCCCAACGCCGCCGCCCTCATGGAGGGCACGTTTTCCGCCGCTGACCTCCTGGGGCCGGGCATTGGTGGCTTGATCGTCGGCCTGGCGCGCACAGTGGTCTCCGGCGCCGCTCTGGCCTATCTGGCCGACAGCATCTCCTACCTGGCCTCGATGCTGGGGCTGCTCTGGATCCGCACGCCATTTCAGGCGAGCCGTACCGGGCAGGCAAGCGTATCGCTGCGAACAGAGGTGATGGCAGGGCTGCGCTTCCTCCTCACCCATCCACGCCTGCGTGTCCTTGCCCTACTGACCATGGGCATCACGCTGCTGACCAACGCCACCACGCTGGCCCTCATCGTACTTGCCCGCTCCACCTTGCGGATCAACCCGCTCACGCTTGGCCTGATCTTTGCCAGCGGCGGCCTCGGCGGCGTGCTGGGGGCGGGGCTCATGCCCTGGCTCAGCGCCCGCGCCACGATAGGCTGGCGCTTGCTCGGATGCGCGCTGCTCTGGGCAGCCAGCGCCGCGCTGCTTGCGCTGGCGCAGTCGCCTCTGCTGCTTGTCGCCGGCTGGGCCATCCTCACCATGATGAATCCCGTCTACTTCGCGACATCCTATGCGTATCGTGTCTCGCTCGTAGACGATGCCCTGCAGGGGCGCGTCAACAGCGTCTATCGCCTGATGTCCCAGCTTGGGCTCGCACTCGGTCCGGGGTTGGGAGGCGCACTTTTAGTCATCATCAGCGCCCGTACCGAACTTTGGCTCATTGCCATCGGCTTTGGCCTCTGCGTCGCGCTCATCGGCCTGACCGGGCTGCGTGCCGTTGGCCAGCACCCCTCCAGCGCAGAAGCAGCTCGGTAACCTGCACCACCAACGCACTCTGTGTCTATGCAAAAATAATGACGCACTTTGACGGGATTTGACGTGTCTTGTCGCCTTGCGCCACCCACCCGCGCATTCTATGCTACAGTTCGTCCATCCCTGCTCGACACACGTTCGTCCTTCACATCCTTGCGCGTGATGCTCAGATAGCCGACGAAGCCGATGACCAGCAGCGCCAGGGCTACGCTGACCTGTCCCGCGCCCACCCCCAGGCCACCCGCGGCCCGTGGTTTGCCCAGCCAGTCCGCGAACGATGCGCCAATCGGCCGCGTCACGATATAGGCGAACCAGAAGGCCACGATCGCGTTCAGCCTCAAAAACCAGTAGGCCAGCGCCGGGAGCGCGATCAAGGCCACGAACACCACCCCCGAGGTGAAGAATCCCAGGTGCAGGGTGTACGCGGTCAAGTCCCCCGTGGCCGTACCCAGCGCGAACGTCGTGATCACGGTGGCCCAGTAAAAGAGCTCGCGGCGCGGGGTGGAGATACTATGGATCGACAGGGTCTTCTCGCTCACATACCAGATGGCGAAGATCAGTGCCAGCGCCAGCGAAAAGAACACGGCGGAGACGAGATACGGGACACCCAGCCCGATGTGCAGCACATCGGCGGCCATCGTGCCGAATACCGCGACCATGGCGGCGGCCAACCAGTAGATCCAGGCCACATAGCGACGCACCGCGAACTGCAGCACCAGCGCGACCACCAAACCGATGCCCCCGAGCGCCACCGCGAGATACGGATTGAACCGGTGGACCAGGTAGTCCGAGGTCGACTCACCCATCGCGGTGGTCAACAGTTTGATGATCCAGAAATACACCGTCACTTCCGGCACCTTGCGCAAGATACGCATGGCGCGCCGCAGCGGTTGCGTCTCCGCGTCGTAAATGGCCACATCGCTGGCGGCCAGGGGTCGCCGGTCGAATGCGGCATCCCGGTTGGGGTGG
>DASYGC010000773.1:0-2515 GCA_036000225.1 Ktedonobacterales bacterium
TCCTGGCACGATTGCGCGCTACGCTGCCCAGCATGCGCGCGTCTTCCTCGTCGTGTCGAGCTATGGGTCCAGCGGCGATACCGTCGCGGGCGCGCAACAAGCGCGGACCTGGCTGGACACCCACGAACAACTGCTGGCACAGTATGCCGCCGAGGTGGTCACCGTCCGCCTGTACGCGGTCGTTCCCGGCGCGAGCGGCCCATAGCACCGGTTCATACCGCATGTAGGTGCTTGGTTCCGCTGCGTCGAGGCAATGCAACGCGACCGGTGTGCGCTCCGCACCCCGTTCTGGCCTCGTGATGGCCCGTTATCTGCCATAATCGCGCACGGGTGTGCGCTCTGGATCTCGTTATCTGCGTCGTGGCGCACGGGTGTGCGCTCGGGGGGTGATGCGAACCCTTTCACCCAAAACGTCGTACGGTGCGGGGTTGACCAGCACGCGGCAGACCGAGCTCGGCGGCCCAGCGCACTCAGAAGGTCAACTCACGGCCGTGTTGGCGCAGCCAGCGGCGGTGGACCGCGTAGGTGGGGCAGGTCCGGGCGACCAGATTCCAGAAGCGCGGACCGTGATTCAACTCTTTGAGATGGCAGAGTTCGTGGATCACCACATAGTCCAGCACGGGCAGCGGCGCCAGCAACAGACGCCAGTTGAAGTTCAGGTTGCCGAGTTTCGAGCAGCTACCCCAGCGGCTCTTCTGGTTCTTCACACTCACGCGACCGTAGCTGAACCCATAGGGTAGATTGAGCACGCTCAGCCGCGCGGCAAAGATGCCGGGCGCCTGTTTGCGATACCACAGTTCCAGCGCGGTGCGCGCCAGTTCGGCACTCTCGTCGGGCAGTGCCAGGGTGAGTGTGTCATCCACCAGCGCGGCGCGAAAGCGACCAGCAGGCGCACCGGCACGTAGCGTCAGCACGAGATCGCGGCCCGCGAAGGGCAGCACCCGGCCGGAGGCAAGCGGCGTCGGGAGGGCCACGGCGGTCTCGAGGGCCACGCGTTCGAGCGTCGTGACGATCCAACGGGCTTTGTCGTGCAGCACTGGCTCATACGCCGCTGGCGCGACGCCGCGTGGCACGACGACCTCCAGCCCCGTTTCGGGGCGCACCACCAGACGCACCCTGCGCGCCTGCGCGCTCACCTTGAGCAGATAGGGAACGACCTGCCCACCCAGCGTGACCGAACGGGTTTCGGGCGCCGGCACTTTGGCGGGCGCACGACTGCGGCTGCGCGTGGCCAGCGCAGTCGTGGCGATCGCGCTGGGGACTGCTACGGCGCGGGCGGGCAGGGCGGAATATGCGGGGTACCGCACGACGACCTCCTGTGCGCATCGACTGGTCGTGGGCTTGAGCCGGAATCAGACCGCGCGAGCGTGCGCGCACCGGAGTATTGTACCTCAGCGATTGGTGGCTTCCGCGTCAGGCCAGGACTTCCGGGCGCCGCGCCAGTTCGTAGAACTCGCGCAACTGGCGATCGACCCGCGCGTGGATCGTGGCGGCGGGCAGGCCGGTGAGCAGCGGCAGGCCGGCATCAACATCGGGGATCGGCCAGACGTGAAACCATCCCTCCTCGACGATGCTGGCCACCACTGCCGGGCGCAGCATCAGATCGTCGGCGTTGGCCAGCGGGATCAGCACGCCATAGGGGCCCTCGGGCCGCTCGCCACGCGCGCGGCGGGCGCGACAGATCTCCCAGAAGCCTTCGATCTTCTCGTTGACGCCACCGATCAGTTGCAGCTCACCGTGCTGGCCCATCGCGCCGGTCACCGCCAGCGACTGGCGGAGCGGGACATCGGCGAGCGCCGAAAGCAGCGCGAAGAGTTCAGCCGCCGATGCGCTGGGTCCGCTGGTGTAGTCGTGTTCTTGCTCGAAACGCAGGCGTGCCACCACACTGATGGGCCGCTGGCGCCCGTAGCGCCAGGCTAGATAACCCGCCATCGTCAGCGTGCCGCTGATGTGGCTCGAATCGGCGGTCTCGGCCTCGCGCTCGATATCCACCAGGCGTTCGGCGCCGGGACTGACCGCGGCGCTGATGCGGAACGGGATCGCGAAGCGTCCCTCGACCGGCAACGAGATCGAGACCCCCAGACCATTGATCTGACCCACGGCCGCACCCACGGTGGGGACGATCTCGTGGTTGGAGAGCACCATCTCGCGCGCGAGGCGTCCCTGGCCGCTCTGCAGCGTGCGGCGCGCGGCGATGGCGGCCTCGACATCGGCGGCGGTGGTGGCCAGCGGCGCGGCGGTCCTGGCGGCGCGTCTGGTCGCTGGCCCGGCGGCGGACGTGGCGGCATCCGCGCGCGCCGCGCGCGTCGAGCGGGCCGAAGGGGTGGCGTGGCGAGCGAGCGCCAGCTTGCCCGCCTCGACAGCCAGATCGCGCAGCGCCGGCAGATCGGCGGTCAGATGCTCGCGGTGGTAGTGGCTCGCGCGGCGGGCGCCCTCCTCGACGACGCGGCCCACCGCCGTGGGATCAAATGGCGGCAGATGGTAGTACTCGGCCACGCCCGCCAGCAGCGCGGCG
>DASYGC010000774.1:0-2463 GCA_036000225.1 Ktedonobacterales bacterium
GTGGTGATTGGCTGCTATGGCGGCAACACGGGCGCTGGCGCGAACAAGAACGAAGACGCGGCGCACGTCTGGGCCGCGACCGATGGCAGCTGGGAGTTCGCCGTGCTGGTGGATGCCCATTACTCATCGGAAAGCGCGGCCGTAATCCTGGCGGGCATCGCGGCCCAACGCGATGCCATCGTGGCCAGCCTGACCGGCCCGCTGGACGAGTTCGTCCCCGCGCTGCACACCGCGCTGCTCACGCTGTTTCGCTCGAAGGCGTTCCGCGCACGCTGCCAGCAGGTGGTGGGCGAGGCATCGTGTCTGATTTGCGCCCGGCGCGAGCACTTTCTGTGGTGGATGAACATCGGCGACTGCGTGCTCTATCTCTTTCATCCCGAGCTGGCGCGGCTGGGCCAGTTCGCACTCAACCAGCGCAGCTTCTTCGAATGGATCGGCGCGCGCAACACGTTCGATCTGCCCATCCCCTGCTACACCACTGGGGTACGCGAACTGTTCCCTGGCATGAACCGCATCCTGCTCACCACCGATGGGCTGCTTGAATGTGGCGCGCAGCCCTTCGCCGATGCGCGCGCGCTGTATGCGCTCTTCAACCCTGGGAGTCCTACCAGCGACCAGGCGGCCGTTGAGCGGGCGCTGGCGACCGTGCACCACGAGCGGGGCCGCGACAGCGCGACGCTCATCGCGTGGAGTACCATCAGTCGCAACACGCGGTGGTAGCTCACACCTCCCACGCGATCCATGCGCCATGACTCTGGCAGCGCGCCAATGATCGCTCGGTGATGAGGGCATCCAGGTGGGCGCGTTGCGCGGGAGAGAACTGGTGCAACATCCACGAGTGGAAGATGCACAGCGTGGCCGCTGTGCCACGCCAGCCCGATTGGTCCTTCGCAAAGTACCAGGTTCAGGCATGCCGCCGGTCTATGTGCTAGCATAAGTGAAGTGTCAGCCTCGGTGGCCTTGCGTTGTGATCAGTCCTTGGCAAAAGGAATGATGCCGATGGGCCAGAATGCATCGTTGGTTCGCGGCGATCCAGATCGTCCCACGCTCTCGATCCGTGACCAGTTTACGCTCAGCTTTCTCTGGTTCGCGCTCAATATTCAGAACGCCGCACTGCTGCCCATCGTGGTGCCCACGCAGATTCTGCTCTTCGTCTCGCCCGGCGCGGCTGGCAATGCCCAGCAGGCGATCTTCCTCGGATGGCTCTCCGCGCTGGGCGCCGTCATCTCGCTGGTCGTGCAGCCGCTGATTGGCGCGGCCTCCGACCATACCACCGGCCGCTGGGGACGGCGCCACCCATACATCGCCGGCGGCATGGTCGTGCTGGTGGCGGGCACGCTGGCGATGGGGCTGATCCCCGACCTGCTGGCGTTTATCTTCGGGTTCCTGCTCGTCAACCTGGGCAGCAATGTTGTCAACGCGGCGTACCAGAGCCTGCTGCCTGACCGCGTGCCACCCGAACAGCGCGGCGCGGCCTCGGGCTTCATGGGCCTGATGACCATTCTGGGCAATGTCGGCAGTCTGGGGGCGGCGGCCTTCCTGCTGGGCCAGGTGGGATCGGGCGCCCGCATGGCCGGCGAGATCATCTCCGGCGCCGGACGCTTCTATGTGATCGCCGCCGTGGCGCTGGTCATCGGCCTGCTGGTCACGCTGGTGGGAGTGCGCGAGCGCCCATCTCAACCGACACTGGACGCGGTTGACCAGCCACGGCCCGCCGGTCTACGGGCGCGTATCCTCGCGATGTGGCTGGGGCCCTGGCACTACCACAACTTCACCTGGGTCTTTCTTACGCGCTGCTTCGTGATCCTCGGCCTAACGATGTTCATGACCTTCATCGAATACTATTTCGCCAACGTCATGCACACCACCACCTTTGTACGCGATACCGCCGTGCTCGCGGTGCTGGCGCTGCTGAGCGCGGTCGCCAGTGCGCTGGCGGTGGGCATGCTCTCCGACCGTAGCAGCCGCGTGGTGGTCGTCAGTATCGCCACGGGCTGCATGGCGCTGGCCGCGCTGGTGTTCGTCGTAGCGCCAACCAGCTTCCCGCTGTGGCCGCTGGGGCTGATCTTCGGGTTCGGCTATGGCGCGTATACCAGCGTGGATTGGGCGCTGGCGGTGGATGCGCTGCCGGCGCTGCGCGCCGCCGGCAAAGACATGGGCATCTGGAACATCGCCTCGACACTGCCGGCGGTGCTGGCGCCGCTGGTGGGCAGTGTCGTCATCGCCGGGGCCGACGCGGCGGGGCAGACGGCGCTGGGCTATCGCGCGGTCTTCGCGCTGGCGGGCATCTGCTTGCTGGCGGGCGCGGTGTTCGTCTTCCAGATTCATGAGGAGAAGGGAGGCCAGCACGACGCCATCGGAGAGACCGCCCACGCCTGAAGCGGATGGCGATGCCGCTGGTTTGGGGCGCGGAGTCGTAGATCAGCCACGAGATGCCCACATGGGGCAGCCGCCGGCTACCCG
>DASYGC010000775.1:0-3782 GCA_036000225.1 Ktedonobacterales bacterium
AGAATCGGTGTGAAACGCGTCGGTCACGCGGGCGCGGTGCGTGATGTCCACCGCGCGCGCGGGATCGGTCCCCCGCGCCAGCACGCCGCTGAGCGTGGCCTGGAACGCGGGCTTGAGTAGGTCGGCCTGCTGGTGGTCGTAGGTCGGATACAGGAAGAAGGCGTCGTGGCGCACGCGAAAGTCCCTGGTCTCTTCGCGGATCCCCCCCTTGCGGATCAGCACGATCTGGCGTCCCGCATCCAGGGCCGCGATGACAACCGCCCACTCCTTGAGCGCGTGGCAGGGCTCAGACATGCGGTATGCTCCCCCGTTTCGTCGGGGCGTATGGCTCTACGCCCGCTGCTGCCGCAATTCAATCATCGGACCGCTCGTACACTGGGCGCTTGAACTGCGCGGCCAGCTCGGCGTTGATCCGCGCCACGTCGTGCCACAGTTCGGGCGTGAGCACGTGGCGCCCCCCCGTGCAATAGTCCTTGTCGCAGCGGCGTTCATGGCTGGTCTCGAACACCAGGTTGTCGCCTTCGACCGTGAGCCAGATGTGCTTGCGCGAATAGCCATCGCCCCACTTGAGCAGCAGGCCGCGAGCGTACTCGTCGAAGCGGCCCTGGCCGTAGAGAAAGTCGCGGTTGAAGCGTTGCAAAATGCTCAACACTTTACTTTCGGCCACCACGCGCGCCACCTCAGGCGCCATCGTGGTGGTGGCTTCTTGCGCCAGGTCCTCGGGTGGGATGGTCAATTGCCGGTTCGAGCTTTGCACCTCGCGAATCATCTCATTGATGTTGTCCGCCTCGTCCTCGGGGCGCCCTTGCGACTGACCAACAATATTAGGTTTCCGCTGTGCCATCTGGAGTTGTCCTCCCTCCCTGTCACCTGGTTGTCTCGCGTGCCGTGTTTGTCTTGACACCTCACACATGGCAACTGTATCATCCCCGATGTAACCACCGCTAGATCGCCCGGCGCTGCCTGCCCATTGTGGTTATGCCGCCCAACCCTGGATGCCCGTTCCCCCGCGCGAGCACCTCCTGGAGACACAGGAGCATCGAACAATGGTAGACACCGCGCTCACCTCCGGCTACCGTGAGCCTGTGCCGCCCGCGGGCGGCGGCGCGGATGTGCTCACGGGCAGTGGGGACATGCGCGCCCTCATGCGTGCGCTCGACTGGTCCGCCACCCCCATTGGTCCGGTAGATCGCTGGCCCCAGAGTCTGCGCACGGCGGTCAGCATTTGCCTGAATTCGCGCTTCCCCATCCTGATCTGGTGGGGTCCCGAACTGGTCATGATCTACAATGACGCCTATCGCCCGATACTCGGCAGCAAACATCCCCGCTCGCTGGGCATGCCGGGACGCACCGTCTGGCCCGAGATCTGGGATACCATCGGCCCTATGCTCGCCAGCGTTTTGGAGCGGGGCAACGCCACCTGGTCGGACGATCAGTGGTTGCCACTGGAGCGCAATGGCTTCCCAGAGGAGTGCTACTTCACCTTTTCCTACAGCCCGATCCATGCTGAAGCGGGCGGTGTCGGCGGCGTCTTTTGCGCGGTGACCGAGACCACCGCGCGGGTCATCGGTGAACGGCGATTGCGCCTGCTACGCGAATTGGACCTGCGCACCGGCGATGCGCGCACGATCGCGGCGGTCTGCGCGGCGGCGACGGCCACCCTGGCAGCTGATCCGGCGGACATCCCGTTTGCCCTGGCCTACCTGCTCGACGCGGATGGCTCGCACGCCCGGCTGGTCAGCCTGACTGGGCTGGCTTCCGGCTTGCCCGCCAGCCCGCTCCACGTCAGCCTGGCGGACGCAACGGACGCAACGGACGCAACGGACGCGACCGCGACGTGGCCATTGGCCCAGGTCACGCGAACGGGCCAGCCCGCCGTGGTCTCGGATCTGCTGGCGCGCTTTGGGCTGCTGGGCGCCTCCTCGGCCGCACAGGCGCCCCACTGCGCGGTGGTGCTGCCACTGGCCCAGCTGGGTCAGGGCGCGCCCGCCGCGTTGCTGGTGGCCGGCTGCAGCCCACGGCGCCCCTTCGACGACGACTATCTGACCTTCTTGCGCCTGGTCGCCAGCCAGGTCACGACCGCGATCACCGATGCGCGCGCGCACGAAGCGGAGCGCCAGCGCGCCGAAGCCCTGGCCGAACTGGACCGCGCCAAGACCGCATTCTTCAGCAATGTGTCGCATGAGTTTCGCACGCCGCTGACGCTCTCACTGGCCCCCGCGGCCGATGCGCTAGCCGATACCAGCCACCCGCTCGCCGCGGCCCAGCGCGCGCGACTGGAAATCATCCACCGCAACAATCTGCGCCTGCTCAAGCTGGTGAATACGCTGCTCGACTTCTCGCGGATCGAGGCGGGCCGGATGGAGGCGACCTACGAGCCGGCTGATCTCTCCGCCCTCACGACGGAGTTGGCCAGCATGTTCCGCTCGGCGATCGAGCGCGCTGGCCTGCGCTTCAGCGTGGACTGCCCGCCGCTGCCCACTGAAGTCTACGTCGATCGCGATATGTGGGAGAAAATTGTCCTCAATCTCCTGTCCAACGCGCTGAAGTTCACGTTTGCGGGCGAGATTGCCGTGGAAATGCGTGTGCGCACGGGCACCGCGCGGTCGGGCGAGTCGGGCGGGTCGGGTGAGCTGGTCGAGCTGGTCGTGCGCGATACCGGCGTGGGCATCGCGGCGGCGGACCTGCCGCGCCTGTTCGAGCGCTTCCACCGGGTGCGAGGAACCCAGGCGCGCACCCACGAGGGTTCGGGGATTGGGCTGGCGCTGGTGCGGGAACTGGTGCACTTGCATGGCGGGACCATCCAGGTGCGCAGCGCGCCTGGCGCAGGGACGAGCGTGATCGTGGCCCTGCCCACTGGCATGGACCATCTGCCGCCTGACCGCGTGCGGGCTGGGCGCACCCCGCGCACAGCGGAGTTAGGCGCTGCACCGTTCGTCGCGGAGGCGCTGCGCTGGCTGCCAGAGCAGTCGGCGGTCGCGGCGTGGACCGACCTGCCGTCTGCCGGTTCTCAGACCGCTGACGACCACGAGCAACGTCAGCACACAGTAGCAACGGCGCCGGGCGAGCTTTCACGCATCCTGCTCGTCGATGACAATGCTGACATGCGCGGCTACCTGACCCACCTGCTGCGCGAGCGGTACCAGGTGGAGGCGGTTGGCGATGGCAACGTGGCGCTGGCCCAGGCGCGTGCGCATGTTCCGGATCTGGTGCTCGCCGATGTGATGATGCCAGGGCTGGACGGCTTCGCGTTGCTGCGCGAACTGCGCGCCGATCCCCGCATGAGCCTGGTCCCCATCATCTTGCTTTCCGCGCGCGCCGGCGAAGAGGCTACCGCCGAGGGTTTGCTGGCCGGCGCCGACGATTACGTGGTCAAGCCGTTTTCCGCCCACGAGTTGCTCGTACGCATCGCCGCGCGCCTGGAAATTGCCAACGCGCGCCGCGAGGCGCTGGCGCGCGCGCGCGAGCTTGCCGGTGTCATCGAGGCGATGCCCGATGGCGTGGCTATCTTCGATCCCGCCGGGCACATCCAGCATATGAATCGTGCTGGCCGACTGCTCATGGGTATCGCTGACGACGCCGTTGCGGCGCGGGTCTTCGCTCAGACCGTGCCGGATCGCACGCGCGAACTGGATATGCGCGACCAGCACGGCGAGTTGCTGCCTCCTGAGCGCTTACCCCAACAGCGTATCCTGCGGGGTGAGGTGCTGGCCGGCGGCGATACCGTCGAGGTGCAAGTGCGCACGCCGCAAGGCGCCCACGTATGGTGGAGCATCACCGGC
>DASYGC010000776.1:0-3596 GCA_036000225.1 Ktedonobacterales bacterium
CACGCGCTCTACCACGCCATGCCCTTCTCTCCATTCTACCAGATGGCGGAAAATGGCTACGCCGTGAGCGCGGCGAAGACCTGCTTGCCGTGGCGCTGCACGGCCGGCACCAGGCCGCCCTCGGCCTGCAGCGCCCGCACGATCGGCGTGGCGACTTGCGCCTGGAACTCGCGGCCCGTGGTCACGTCGCGCACGCGCCCGCTCGCCAGATCGAGCTCCAGCTCACTGCCTTCCTGTGCCACCTCGTAGAAGGCGGGATCGCTGACCACCAGATGGGGCACGGCTTCGTTGACCAGATTGCGCTTGTGGATGAAGGCGTAGCTGCGGGCGATGATCGCCTGGATGCCCGCACCTTGCAGCGCCCACACCGCGTGCTCGCGCGAGCTGCCGCTGCCCCAGCCTTCGCCCGCGACGACGATGGTCGCGCCGGCGCGTGCACGCGCGGGAAATTCGGGGCGCACATAATGGAAGCACTTCGCGCCCAGTTCATCGAGGTTGGTCAGGTGGCAGAACTCACCGGGAATGATGGCATCCGTATCCACCGCGTCGCCAAAGCGCTGCGCGCGGCCACGCACCTTGCCTCCCGCGCCGTCAGTATGTTGCGCGCCCGCGCGCTGCGGCGCCAGCGCCACCTCTGGCTCGGCCAGCGTAATTTCCGGCACGAGGCGCGCGCGCGCCCGGCGCAGGATGCGGTCGAGGCGGTCGCGATCCACCTGGGCCAGCAGCGGGCGTGGGTCGGCCACCGCCATGTCGAGCGCGCTGGCCGCCACCGTGGCGCCGCTGGCGAGCCAGGCGAGCGAGCCGGCGCCCATACGATTCTCGAAGTTGCGATTCTGCGAACTGAGCCAGACCTCACCCTCGCCCGCCTTGCGGCTGGCGATTCCCAGGCACAGCGAGCAGCCTGGCGGATCGACCACGAACCCGGCGCGCTCGTAGATCGCCCACAGGCCGTGCTGGCGCAGGTTCTGCTCGATCAAAAGATCGCCGGGCACCACAATGCGCCTTCCGCTGGCCACGTGCCTGGGCTGCCGCCCCGCTGCCAGTTCCACTTCGAGCACCAGCGCGCCCAACGCCAGTTCTTCCTCGGTGGTGGTGCAGGCGCCGATGAACGCGCCATCGAGCGGCTGGCCAAGCAGCGCATCCACCGCGAAGACGTTATCGGGCGAGAAAGGTTTGGCGATCTGTGGCGCCAGCGCGCCGAGCTCGATCGGGTAGTGCGCCAGATACGGCGCATCGTCGTCGGCCCGGAAGAAGAGCGGGCTGTCGTGGTAGCCACGGCGGCGGCTGAGCCATTCGGCCACCGGCGCGTTGGGCTCGAAGATGCCGTTGAGTCCGCCAAACTCCGCCGTCATGTTGCAGATGGTGAAGCGCATATCGGTAGTAAAGTCCTGGGCCGCCGCGCCACGGTACTCGACCGTGCGCTCCATCGCCACCGTGTTGCGGCCCAGCGCGCCCAGCGTGCGCAGGATGATATCTTTGCCGCCGATGCCAAAGCCGGGGGTGCCCGCATACTCGACCGCGATGGCCTCGGGCACTTCGAGCCAGGTCTGGCCTAGCACCATCGCCGCCGTCACATCGGCGCCGCCCAGCCCGATCGCCAGCGCGCCCATGCCGCCATGCGAGCTGGTGTGCGAGTCGGCGCCGATGACGATCTCGCCCGGCTGCACCAGATTGCGGTAGAAGCGCGTGTGCATAATCGTGACGTTGGCATCATAGAAATGCTTGAGTCCCATCTCCTTGGCGAAGGCGCGCGAAAGATCGGCCAGCTTACGCGCGCGCGGATCGTTGGCCAGCGTCACCGGATCGACGGTGTGATCCAGCGCCAGGTAGAAGCGGTCGGGGTCAGCGATCGGGGGGCGACCCAGCAGCGTGTAGGTGCGGTCCATGCCATTCCAGGCCAGTTCGCTCGCGATGGTCCAGTCCACCCGGATCAGCAGCGTATCGCCGGCGGCGACATACGGCCGCGCGAGGCCGATGGCATGCTGCGCGAGAATCTTCTGCGTCAACGTCATGGGATGGCGCGTGCGTGCTGTGGCTGGCATGTCGTTGTGTACTCCTTTGTACGCGATCGGCGGATCTGACCGGATGGCGCGGCGCTCCGGCGACGCACCCGCATCTGCGGGTATGGGAGTTACCGGAGCATCCGCGCGCCGCCACTCGCCTCTAGACAACCTCCCAACCGCCGCCGCGCCTCAATCTTCGATCAGGCCGCGGCGCATGGCATACTTGACTAGCTCGGCGCGGTTGTGCAGATTGAGCTTGTCCATGATGTGGGTGCGATGCGTATCCACCGTCTTCGGGCTGATGACCAGACGTTCGGCGATCTGATTGTTGGTGAAGCCCTCGGCGACCAGTTTGAGAATCTCGCGCTCGCGCTCGGTCAGTTCGCTGTAGCTGTCGCGCTCCTCGCCGCTACGCACGCGCAGCAGATAATCGCTGACCATCATGGACTGAGCGGGGGAGGAGAGATAAAAGCTGCCGGCATTGATGATGTGGATCGCGGAGATCAGCTCCGTATCGGCGGCCTCTTTGAGCATATAGCCCGATGCCCCCGCGCGCAGCATCTGAAACAGGTATTCTTCGTTCTCGTGCATCGTCAGCACGAGCACCCGCACATCGGGCAGCAACCGCTTGACCTGGCGTGTGGCTTCGATGCCGTTCAACTCAGGCATCGTGATATCCATCAGGATCACATCGGGCTGCAGCCGCTGCGCCTCGACGACCGCCTGGCGGCCATCGCTCGCTTCGCCGACTACCTCGATATCTGGCTGCGCGTTGAGCAGCATTTTGACGCCGGCCCGCAGAATGGTGTGGTCATCCGCCAGCAGCACGCGCACCTTGCTGACGGCGGGACGTTTGCTCGTTTCAGGCTTGTTCGTTTCGGCTGGAATTGTAATCAGGGTGTTCTCACTCATGCTATGCGCACCGGCTGGGCCGGCGCCTCCAGGGGAACGATACGCGACACCGGCACCGGCATCAGCACCTCGATAGCCGTGCCAGTACCGGGGGTGGATTCGATCTTGATGCTGCCATCGAGCAGCGTCGCGCGCTCCTGCATGCCCGCCAGCCCCAGGCCGCGATCCTGCCAGGGCGTGCGCAGCACCGCCTGGGCATCGAATCCCTGGCCGTCATCGCGCACCCGGGCGCGCACCAGGCCCGGCTCGCCCTCCAACGCGACCCAGGCGTGCTTGGCGTGGGCATGTTTGGCGGTGTTGGTCAACGACTCCTGAATGACCCGGTACAGTGCGGTCTCCATTTCCGCCGGCAGTCGCTCTTTGAGGCCGTTGGCGACGAATTCGACCACGACGCCGCATTTCTGCTGGTATTCCTTGATGTACCAGCGTAGCGCGGGCAACAGGCCCAGGTCGTCCAGCGCGCTCGGCCGCAGATCAATGCTCAGGTTGCGCACGGCGCGCAGTGTCTGGTGGGCCAGCGCGCGCGTATCGGCCACGCGCCGGCGCGCCTCTTCGCTGGTAACGGTCTCTTCGAGCAGCGCCAGGCTGATGAGCAGCGAGGTCAGCACCTGGCTGGTCTCGTCGTGCAGCTCGCGGGCGATACGCTTGCGCTCCTGCTCCTGCGCGTGCAGAATCTGCCCG
>DASYGC010000777.1:0-5857 GCA_036000225.1 Ktedonobacterales bacterium
CGACCCGCGCACCGGCGCCCACCCCCGATGCGACGGGTACACCGTGCGCGGGATGCGCCACTATCACCGATCATGCCGAGTCGCCCAATCCATGGAAGCATTGTATTACCGCGTGCGACACCATCACGTTGACGACGAGCCTGCCGAACACGACCGTCAACGTCAGCATCACCTTTTCCGGCGGGGGCATCGTCGCGGTCGCGGGCCAGACCACGACCGATGACCAGGGGAACGGCACGTTTACGTTCGCACTGGCAGGGTTGCCGGGCACGGGCAAAGCCCACGTTGTCCTGACTGCCCCCGGCGGCAACGTCCCCTATCGCTATCCGTATCAGTGACCTCATCAGGGACGCCGTCCCACACTGCCAGCTCGCCTGGTTTGACACCGGCGCGCCTGCCGGGCTATCATCAAACCTGGCCCGCGCGCTCCCCACCGCGCGGGCGCGGTGCCTCGAACGTCCTTTTCCCCGTCACCCGCAACGGTTTCGCGCGCAAGCGCCTGGTCAGGAGCACTTGAATGGCAATGGCGGAGACGAACAGTCAGGCTGGCGCTGATGCCCAGTTCTTCACGCACCAGCTGGACAACGGACTGCGGATCGTGGCGCAGCGCATGCCCGATCTCGAATCGGTCTCCGTCTGCTATTTCGTGCGTACCGGCGCGCGCGACGAGCACGACCCCGCCTTGTTCGGCGTCTCCCACTTTTTGGAGCACATGGTCTTCAAGGGCACCAAGCAGCGCTCCACCGAACAGATCACGCTCGACTTCAACGCCATGGGCGCCGAGTTCAACGCCTTCACCTCGTCCGAGCAGACGGTCTACTATGCCCGCATCCTGGGGGAATATCTGCCGCAAGCCGTCGATCTCCTCAGCGATCTGATGCGCCCGCGCCTGGACGAACACGACTTCGATCTGGAGCGCAACGTGATCCTCGAAGAAATCGCGCGCTCCGAGGATGTGCCTATGAGCCAGGCCTATCGCAAACTGGTCCAGACGTACTTTGCCGGCCACGGGCTGGGGCATGATGTGCTGGGCACACGCGAGAGCATCGGCGCGCTGCGCGTGGAACAGATGCGTGCCTACCAGGCGCGGCGCTACGCCGCGAACAATCTGGTGCTGGCGGTGGCGGGCAACTTCGAATGGCAGCAGCTGCTCGACCTCATTCAGCGGCACACGGCAAGCTGGCAGTCCGGCGAAGCGGGTCGCGACGCCGCGGCCTTCATGCCGCCGGCCGCCCGCCCGGCGGTGGTGGTCAAGCCACAACAGAAGCAGCAGCTCCTGCTGCTGGCCTTCCCTTCGGTCAGCATCGAAGATCCCGCGATCTATGCCGCCGAGCTGGCGGCGATGGTGCTGGGTGATGGCACCGGGTCGCGCCTGTTCTGGAATATCTATCAGAAGGGTCTGGCCGAAACGGCGGCCGCCTCGCTCTCCGCCTTCGACCACACCGGCATGGTCGTCACCTTCGCCAGCACCACGCCCGAGCATGCTCCCGCCGTGCTGGAGTTGCTGCGGGCCGAGCTCAAGGGGCTGGAAGAGGATGGCGTGCACGAAGATGAGTTGCGCCGCGCCAAGGATAAGCTCGTGAGCCGCACCGTGCTGGATGGCGATTCGGCCTACAGCCGCATGCAGGCCCTTGCCTACACCTGGGTGGCCGAGGGGCGCCTGCGCAGCATCCAGGACGAAGTGGACGCCATCGAAGCGGTCACTGTCGAGGATATCCGGCGCACGCTGGCACGCTATCCCATCAGCGAGCGGCTGATCATCACCGCCTACGGGCCGCTGGAGGCCCAGGCGCTGGGTCTCGATGCATAGCGGTCAGCCACAGCCTACACGCCAGCAGGCGTCTGAGGCACGCGCGAACGGATGAGATTCACGATACGGTCAAGCATCACAAGCTCGTCGAGTTCCTGCGACTCCTCCGCGGAGAGTGTGCCCGCCGAGTTCTTGTAGAGGAGTTTGCGGATCGTGGCGAGCGTGTCATCTCAGAGCGTGGGCAGCGGGCGCCCCAACCCTGGGCGCAGCGTGCCACCGGCTCGAATCCGCTGGGCCAGCGTGCGATCTTTCGAGGCTTCCAGGCGCAGCAGCGGAAACGGGCGGTGAAACCGGCGATCAAACTCGTCAGCCTTCTGCTCGGTGAGTTGCGCGCGTTGTTCGTACGCGCGGGCCAGAAGCTCACGCTTGTCGGCGTCGGGCAGGTCGGCCGCTAGCAGAAACGCCAGCACGAATTCCGGTTTGCCGCGCTCGACATACTCACCCGCGCGCGCGCTGGGATCGTGCCCCGCCAGCAGCTCGCGCGCCACCAGCGCACGAAAGACCTCTTTGTTCTGGGCGCGGTACAGCGCATCGAAGGTTTTTGGTTGCTTGTCATGCGGCGGCCCATCCTGGCCCGCCGGTCGTTGAGCGGGCGGCTGCGCGCCGCTGGCACCATGGTGGTCGTTGGGTGTGTGGGAATCGCTCACGTCTCATCGTGCTCCCGCATGCCAGTGGTCTCCCACGGCATGGCCTCGATGGGTAAGGGTGCCTGCTCTCCGCCGGGGTTTACGGCTGTAAACCCTCCGCGTCCCGTTATCCGTAGGGGTTTACGGTTGTAAACCCTCTCCGTCCCGTTATCCGTAGGGGTTTACGGCTGTAAACCCTCCGCGTCACCCTGTCATAGTGAGTATACTCCGCATGGGCGCCGAGAGCGAATATCAGGCAGCAGAACAAGGCCGGACCAGCACCACAGTGTGCCGGCCCGACCCTCCCAATGTGCGACAATGCACTCATATCCGCGCGATTGCGGTTTACAAATTGGCCGAGATCTGCGAGAAGATCGACCCGATGGCGGGTCCCAGCAGGATGAGGATGCCGATGACGACGACGGCGACAAGGGCGATGATCAGAGCATACTCGACCAGGCCCTGGCCCCGCTCACGCTGGAAACGATGGTCTAACACGGCAGTGTCCTTTCGACGATCAACAGACGACAGTGGAGACTGGTGGGCAACCGCACTCGGTGTATGTCCGCTTCCCTGATGAGGCGCCTCCGGGAGAGTCCCAGCCCGCAACCAATCACCCTTCGTCTGTTCAACATAGTATCATCGCGACGTGACGTTCATGGTCCCAGAGTGCGGCGATTATACTAGAGGTTGCACAGGGCGTCAAGCGTACCAGTACTAAAGGTGACCGCTTGTACGTTTGCCAGGCACTTCCGCGCGCCGCGGCGGGAGTCTCACCGCCGTGAGCACCCCGGAGCCCTGGCGACCACGCCCAGCCAGGTGGAGAGAGGAACAGCCAATGCCTGAAGCGCCCATCACTCGCGAGCAAACCGCCACGCTGGCCAGCCAGATCTACGCGTTTGTGCGCGCCTGCCCCGCGGGCCGCGTCACCACCTATGGCTGGCTGGGGGCGGCCGTCGGGTATCCGCGCGGCGCGCGCATGGTGGGCTGGATCATGAACGCCACGCCACAGCGCGAAACGGTGCCCGCACACCGCGTGATCAACAGCAAGGGAGAACTATCGGGCAGTTGGGCCTTCGGGCAGAAGGGGCGCATGCGCCAACTGCTCGAGGCGGAGGGCATCGTCTTCGACGAGCGCGCCCGGGTTAATCTCAAACGCTACGGCTGGGACCCCCAGCGCGATCTCACCGACGGCGAACGCGAGCACGTGCTCACCACCGCCAGCGGTATCGCCACCGATGTCGACGACGAGCTGATGCGCCTCCTGCTGGATGACCCCGCGTCGCCCTTTCGCTTGGTCCGCGACGCGTCCGCAGGATGACCAGGTGTCGCGCCGGCCTGGCCCGCCCCCAACCCGCGACGGGCGTGCTATAATTGAGATGTGCTGGCGGCGCGTCATCCGCGGCGCCAGATCACCTGGCCGCGGGTGCGTGACACCCAGCCAGAGCGTCCAATTCCTTATCCCATTCAGGAGGGTGAAGCGCGGCTATGCCGATGTATGAATATGCCTGCCAGTCCTGCGGCGCGCGCTTTGAGGTCCGGCAGACGTTTACCGACGACCCATTGGCGATCTGCCCCACCTGTGGTGGTCCCATCCACCGGGTACTCTATCCCGCCAGCATTGTCTTCAAAGGCGGTGGATTCTACAGCACCGACAACCGTCACGACGGCTCATTCGCCGCCGCATCGGCGGATGCCAGTGCTGCCACGAGCGACGCCAAAAGCGATCCCAAAGCTGACACGAAGGTTGATTCCAAGTCTGAGTCCAAGACCAAGCACGAGACCAAGCACGAGACGCCTGCCGCGGGAAGCGCGCCCGCCAGCTCCGAGAGCAAACCGTCCACACCAGCGGCCAAAGAATAAGTTGCCGCGCCATGAGAGCAGTGCTACAGCGGGCCACACGTGGGCGTGTACTGGTGGATAACGCGGTGGTCGGTGTGCTGGACCCCGCGCCCGGATTGGTCGTTTTGCTGGGAGTAGGCCCCGGCGATGGCGCCGAGCAGGCGCGCCTGCTGGCGGGCAAAGTGGTGGGCCTGCGCATCTTCGCCGACGCCGCCGGCAAGATCAATCGCTCGCTCCTCGAAGTCGGTGGGGGCGCACTGGTCGTGTCGCAGTTCACGCTCTATGCCGACCTGCGCCGTGGCCGCCGTCCCGGCTTCACCAGCGCCGCGCCGCCCGATATCGCCGCGCCGCTGGTCGAACGGTTCGCCGCCGAGTTGCGGCTACTCGGCATTGCGGTCCAGGGGGGCCGCTTCGGCGCTGATATGGCGGTGGAGCTGGTCAACGACGGCCCATTCACCCTCGTGCTGGATACCGACCTCTGGCCGGCATCCGCCGCGACCGCCTGAGCGCGTATGGGCACGCTCTACCTCATCGCGACTCCTATCGGCAACCTCGAGGATATCACCGCGCGGGCCGTGCGCTTGCTGCGTGCGGTGCCACTGATCGCCGCCGAAGACACGCGCCACACGCGCAAGCTGCTCAACCACCTCGGCATCACCACGCCCGCGCTGAGCTACCACGAGCACAACAAGCTCGCCCGGCTCGATCGCGTGCTCGCCGCGCTCGCGGCGGGCGATGTCGCCCTGGTCTCAGACGCCGGCACGCCCGCGCTCTCCGATCCGGGGCAGGAGCTGGTGCGCGCCGCCATCGCCGCCGGCTTTCCCGTCGTGCCCGTCCCAGGGGCCGCGGCCGCCATCGCCGCGCTGGTAGCCTCCGGCCTCGCGACCGACCGATTCACTTTCCTCGGCTTTCTGCCGCGACAGCCACGCGCCCGCCGCGCGGTGCTCGCCACGGTGCGCGATTCTCCCTGCACGCTGATCCTCTACGAGGCGCCCCACCGGCTGCGCGCCTGCCTGGCCGATCTGCTGGCCGTGCTGGGCGACCGCCCCACCGCCGCGGCGCGCGAGCTGACCAAACTGCACGAGGAGATCGTGCGCGGTCCGCTCAGCGAGCTACAGGCGCGCTACGCCGCCGAGCCCGGCCCGCGCGGCGAGTTCACGCTGATCGTCGCCGGCGCTGTAGCTGGCGCGGATGAGGCGCGTGTGAGTGGCGTTGCCGAGCCTGACATAACCGACCGCGCCACCCGGGAAGCGCTCGCGCGGGCGCGCGCGGCGGAGTTGCGCGCGGCCGGTCACAGCACGCGCGATATCGCGGCGCAACTCGCGCGTGAGTTCGGGCTGCCCCGCCGCGCCATGTATCAACTCGCTATGGAGGCCACACTTCCAAATTGACAGCGTGGCGCGCCACTCGCTATACTCTGCCAGGGCCGCGACCGACCCGCTAAGCCGGCGCCGCCGCCCTCCATCGAGAACCTAGCCGCTGGAACGGAGCCGACACGCGTGCTCGTTGATAGCCACGCCCACGTACAGATGCGCCAGTTTGCCCAGGACCGCGCCGCCGTGATCGCCGCCGCCTTTGC
>DASYGC010000778.1:0-1981 GCA_036000225.1 Ktedonobacterales bacterium
CATCGGCGCCACACTGCCCGTTGCCGCGGGCACGGCGCTCGCGGCGAAGCTCCGCGATGAGGCGCGCGTGACGCTGGCCTTCATCGGCGATGGCGGCACCAACACCGGCGACTTCCACGAGGCGCTGAATCTAGCGGCGGCGGCCTGGGTGCCACTGGTGGTGATCGTCGAAAACAACGGCTATGCCTACTCCACCCCAACCAGCACGCATACCCGCCTGACGAGCCTGGCCCAGCGCGCCGCCGCCTACGGCATCCCCGGCAGCAGCGTGGACGGCAACGATGTCGCCGCGGTCTACGGGGCCACCCACGCCGCCATCGAGCGTGCGCGCGGCGGGGGTGGGCCAGCGCTGATTGAGGCGCGCACCTTCCGCATGAGCGGCCACTCCGAGGCGGACTCGGCAGAGTACGTGCCCGTTGATACCTTGATCGAGTGGGCGCAGCGCGACCCAATCACCCAGTTCGAGGCCCGGCTGGTGGCCGGCGGCACGCTCACCGACGAGCGCAAGGCCGCGATCCTGGCGCGCGTCGCCGCCGAGGTCGAGGATGCCGTGCGCTACGCCGAGGCCAGCCCACCGCCCGATCCCGAGTCGCTGGCCGTGCACGTCTTCAGCGACGACGGCACCGGCGCTATCAAGCCGCGACGCCTGCCCCCGCCGCTCGCTGACCGCCGCCAGCGCGTAGGCGCGCCGACCATCCCTATCGCGCCGGAAGCGCCTGGCGCCAACGAGACCAACGGCATGGGCGGTGGCAATGGTGCGCATGGGACTGCGACGATGAACGGCATGTATGGCGCCAACGGGGCCAATGGGGCCAGTGACGCGGGCAACACCGGCAACATCAGCGACCCCAGCCCGCACGAAGAAGTGGTGGGCCACTGATGGCGGAGACCACCTATCTGGAGGCCATTCGCCAGGCTATTGACGAAGAGATGACCCGTGATCCCGATGTGTTTGTCTTAGGAGAAGACGTCGGAGCGTTTGGTGGCGCGTTCAAGGTGACCGCCGGTCTGCAGGAGCGCCATGGCGCGCGCCGCGTGCTGGATACCCCGATGGGCGCCTCGGCCATCGTCGGCGCCGCGGTCGGCGCCGCGCTGCTGGGCATGCGGCCCATCGTCGAGCTGCAATACATTGACTTCATCGCCGGCGCGTTCGATCAGGTGGTCAATATGGCCGCCAAGCTCGCCTGGCGCACCGATGGCGCCATGCCCGCCTCGCTGGTGATCCGCGGCCCCTCGGGCGGCGGCACGCGCAGTGGCCCCTGGCTCTCGCAGAGTCCCGAGGCCTGGCTGGCGCATACTCCGGGCCTCAAGGTGGTCGTGCCCTCCACGGTGTACGACG
Source organism: Ktedonobacterales bacterium (assembly GCA_036000225.1). Classification (GTDB taxonomy): domain Bacteria; phylum Chloroflexota; class Ktedonobacteria; order Ktedonobacterales; family JADMIN01; genus DASYGC01. Next base: position 1,340 of record DASYGC010000778.1, read on the forward strand.
CCAAAGGGCTGCTCAAGGCCGCCATTCGCGATGACGATCCCGTCATCTTCCTGGAACATAAACTGCTCTATCGCCGGCTCAAAGCGGACCTGCCCAGCGAGGACTTTGTGGTGCCGCTGGGCCGCGCCGCGGTGCGGCGCGAGGGGCACGACCTGACCATCCTCACCTATGGCGCCATGGTCTACCAGGCGCTGGCGGCGGCGGACCGGCTGGAACGCGAAGCGGGCAAGGCCGTCGAGGTGGTTGATCTGCGCTCGCTGGCCCCGCTGGATCGCAACGCGATTGCCGCCTCGGTACGCAAGACCAATCGCGTGCTACTATTGCATGAGGATACCCGGCGCGGCGGCATCGGTGGCGAACTGGCGGCAATGATCGCGGAAGACCTCTTCAGCTATCTGGATGCGCCCATCGCGCGGGTGGCCGGCGCGGACACGCCGTTTCCCTATGCTCCCACCCTGGAGACCGCCTTTCTCCCCAGTATCGAGCAGGTACTCGTGGCGGCGCGCAAGCTTCTCGCGTATTAAGAGACAGGATTCCAGAGCCACCGCATCACGTGACCAGCGCGGTCAACGGCGACCAGCAAGCGAGCAGGAAGAAGAGGAGCGGACGCATGTCAACGACGATTACCATGCCCCAGTTAGG
>DASYGC010000779.1:0-1976 GCA_036000225.1 Ktedonobacterales bacterium
TGTTCAAGCTGGAAGAGCAGCTCGAAGAGACCGCTCTCAAGCGCGCGGCGCTCCTCATCGCGCTCGTGGAAGAGACGCGCCGTATCAATCGCAAGCGCCGTTTGGCTGGCGAACAGCTCGATGATCTCGATGGTTTCCAGCGTCGGCAGTTTGCCATCATCCGGCTGGTCGAGCGAGAGGATGCCAAGCAGGCGATCTTCGCCGGGACTGACGAGCGGAACCAGCAGCACATCCTCGGGATGCCAGGCGTCGGGTGGGCGTTGGGCATTGGGCGGCAGGGGGGTATAGACGGTGACGCCTTCCACACCCTCAAAGAGGTGCTTGTAATTGTGACTGATGAAGTACGACTGGCTAATGCAGAACTCCGGTCGCATGACGGACAGTAGCCGCGAGGCGATCGGCGGCATCTCAGCGAGGCGCGCGCGCTCGGCTTCGGTCAGGCCAACCATCGCGGCGATCTCGACACGTTCGCGGCCAGGAAAAATGAGGTTGATGACGGCGACGTTGAAACCGAGGGTGGCGCTGATTGATTCGACGACCTGCTTAAGGATGTCTTCTAGCTTCATCTCCGCGCGCAACGTGGTTCCGAGGCGCACGATCTCTTTGATCTGCCGCGTTCTGCGCTCGATGTCGCGGTCTGTCGAGCCGCGCCGCACCCAGTTCGTGACCATACCGCGTTCTCCCCACCATGCCGCCAACCGCTGAGTTCGCGCTGAACGCGCCCGGCGCGTATGTGTATCGCCCAGCATAGCATATGAGCGCCGGTTGCACAATCGCGGCGCGACCGCCGAGGCGCCCCCAGTCGCGTGGCTCCAACGGGCGAGTTTGCATTCGCCCACCCGCTGTGGCGTACTCTCTATGGGTGTAGCGCGTTGCGCAGCGCACGCGTCAGCAAAGGAGAAACACGCATGTCCAGTCCAACGGGAGGGCCGCCACCGATCAACACGCAGCCGACCACGACATCGAGCGGTTTGCAATATGTGGATGTCGTCCAGGGGGACGGCGCGGTGGCGCAACCCGGCCAGCGGGTGACGGTCCATTATACCGGCTGGCTCACCAACGGTACGAAGTTCGACAGCTCGCGCGACCGCAACGACCCATTTCAGTTCGCGTTGGGCGGTGGGCAGGTGATCCAGGGATGGGACCAGGGCGTCGCTGGGATGCGCGAGGGTGGGCAGCGCCGGCTCATCATTCCCGCGAATCTGGGCTACGGGGCGCGCGGCGCGGCGGGCGTGATTCCGCCAAACGCGACGCTGATCTTCGACGTGGAGTTGTTGAAGGCGCGATAGCAGGCGCGCGACGAGGAGAGAACATATGGCGAAACAGTATCGAGCCGCGGAGCAGGTGATTGACCCGAACAAGCAGTATCAGGCGACGTTCCACACATCGCGTGGCGACTTCACCGTCGAGTTGTTCGCGCGGCAGGCGCCCATCACCGTCAACAACTTCGTGTTTCTGGCGCGGGATGGCTTCTACGACAACACGACGTTTCATCGCGTCATCAAGGGCTTCATGGCTCAGGCCGGCGACCCGACCGGCACGGGAACGGGCGGCCCCGGCTACAAGTTCAACGACGAGCCGGGCGCGCTGGCAATGAAGCATGAAGGCGCCGGCACGCTGAGCATGGCGAACGCGGGCGCGAACACCAACGGCTCGCAGTTCTTCATCACCTATGGTCCGACGCCGCACCTCAACGGCAAACATGGCGTCTTTGGCCGGGTGGTCTCCGGGATGGATGTGGTGAACAGCATCCGCGAGCGCGATCCGGGACGCGACCGCCAGCCGGGCGACACCATCCTGAGCATTGACATTAGCGAGCAGTAGACCGTTGGCGCCGACCTTCGCCGTCATCGCCGATGTGCATGGCAACCTGCCCGCACTCGAAGCCGTCCTGGCCGATGTGGCCGCGCTCGCGCCTGATCGTGTCGTCTTCGCGGGCGACTACGTCAATCGCGGGCCACAGAGCGGCGCGGTGA
>DASYGC010000780.1:0-8596 GCA_036000225.1 Ktedonobacterales bacterium
GATGATGAACGCCTGTACATTGTCCGCGCCCAGCCAGCGCGCTTCCCAGGTGATCGCCAGCGCCACCAGCTCGCCCGCCCCATAGAGCAGCAGCCGCACCGACGTATCATGGCCCAGCAGCGCCAGCATGCCGGCCAGCGAGAGCAGCGCCAGCGCCACCACCTGCGTCGCGCCGGTCCGCGGCATGAAAGCGTCGGGCGCGATCAGGGCGGCGACTACCGCACCCACTCCGACCAGCACGCCGGCCCAGCGATGCACCTGCGCACCCGCCACGCGCGGATCGCCCCACCCGGCCCGCCGGCCCCACCAGGCGCCGCCACGCGGCCGCAGTCCTGGCAGCGCCTGCCAGAGCCAGCGCCCCAGCGTATAGAGCCAGGCCAGCGCGGCAAAGGCCAGCACCGTCTGCCAGCCGGTCAGCCGCAGGGCGCCGCTGGCGGGCACCAGGGCGAGCGTGCCCAGCGCCAGCGCCAGGGGGAGCACATCGGGTCGCGATTCCACCCAGGCGATGACATATGCCATCAGCGCCAGCGCAAGCAGCGCCACCGCTTCGAAGCGTGAGCGCGACTGCCCCAACAGCGCCGTGACCGCGGCCGCGACCGCCGCCGCGCCATAGAACGGATATGACCAGCGGATGCTCGCCAGCCGCCCCACCACCAGGCCCGCCACCGCCAGCGCCAGCGCCAGTGGCAGCAGCGCGTTCGCGTTTGGCTGCGCCAGCACGGCCCATGCCGCGTAGAGCACGCTGGGGATGGCCGCGCGCGGCTGCGCTTCGAGCACCGCGATGGCGTAGGCGACCGCCGCGAACACCAGCAACAAGGCTTCGATTAACGCCGCGTTGGGCGGCACCACGCGATTGACCGCCAGTAGTGAGCCGGCTACCGCGTCAACATACAGCGCCAGCGCCCACGGCCAGCCCGCACGCCAGCGCACACCAGCGCCCAGACCCGCCAGGCCGAACGTCAGCGCCAGGGTTGGGATCAGGCTCGCTGGCCCAGGAATCAGCGCCGCCGCCAGCAGGACATACGCGCTGGAGCCAATCGTGACCCACGCGTTGCGCTCCTGGGTGGCGACCAGATAGGCCAGCGCGCCGAACACCAGCAGCAAGATGACCACCCAGGTCTGCGCATTGGGCGCCAGGTTGCCGCTCTGCGTCTCCAGCCGGATCGCCGCGAGCAGCGAGCCGCAGATCGCCGCGATATACAGCGTGACGTTCCACCACGGCCCGCGCCAGCGGCGCAACGCCATCCCCGTGCCGACGAGCAACAGAGTCAGCGCCACCGTCGGCCAGAAGTCGCCGGTGATGGTCACCGCCCAGACGGCCAGCAGCGCCGGCACGACCATCGCCCAGAGGCTGGCTTCCCACAGCGCGGCGACGCCCGCCAGCAGTGCGCAGAGCAGCAGCAGCCATGCCTGGAAGGGAATGTCGAGCGCTGTCAATGCCGCGGTGTCCGTCCCCGGCGCGCCGGCATAGATGGCGGCGAGGACGATCGCAAAGAGGCCCACGATGTAGGGACCCCCGGCCCACGCGCGCCCCAGCAGCCGGCGCACCACCAGCGCGGTGAGCACCAGCGCCACCGCCAGCGCGCTCGCCCGCCAGCCGGAACCATGCCCCGTCACATATGGCAGCATCCCCAGCACACCGAACACGGCCACGATGCCAGCGCCTGCGACGGCTTGGCGCTCGCGCCAGGCTCCGACGAACGCCGCGCTGGCGAATGCCAGCAGGATGGCCGTCTGGAAATTGGCATCTGTCACCGCGCTCAGTGCTGGGATGGTGTAGAGCGCGGCCGCCAGCGCGTCTACATACAACGGCGCGGCGAGCGCGCGCGCCCGTGCCATACTCCCCGCCAGCAGCGCCAGCGCCCACAGCGCGAACGCGAGGCACGCGAACAGGCTGGCCTCCACGTACGCCGAGCGGCTGGTGGGCAGCAGCACCGCCAAGCTCGCCTGGTAGCCCAACAATAGGAAGCCGCCCGCAGCGAGGAGCCACCAGCGAGCGCGCTCGGCAAGCGCGATACCCGTCGTCACCAGCACGCCTGCGGTCAGGCTCGCCACCAGTGGCCATGAGGCTCCCAGGTTGCCTTCAGCCGCCAGCGCCCCGGCGCCCGCCAGCGCCAGCGCCAGGCCTTCCATGCCACGGCGCACGACAACACGGGCCGGCCACCAGCGCCGTAGCGCCAGTGCTCCGCCCAGCTCCGCCACCGCCAGCGCGGCCAGCAGGTTGGCCGTCGCGCCCGCGCCGGCGTGCGTCCAGACGGCCACGCCCAGCACTGCCTGGGCGGCGAAGACCGCCACACCGAGGTCAGCCGCGTCGCGCGTGCCGCGGGCGAGCAGCCGCGGCCACTCGCGCAGGGTCAGACTCCAGGCGGCAGCCAGTGGCACCAGGACGACCGCCGCGACAGCAAAGGCGGCGCGATCCAGCCCGGCGGCGAGCGGCGCTCCGCCGAGGGCCGACCAGAACGCCACCGCCAGCGTCTCGGTGTAGAGCACCGCCCCGGCGGTGGCCACCAGCGCCACCAGCGTGGCTGGCTGCCCCAGGATCGAGGCCACCTCGAAGCGCCGCACGCGCCGTGCCGCCAGCAGCGCGAGGGCTGTCACGCCCAGCGCTCCCGCCCACCACTCATCATGCGCGCCCGTCCATGGCACCACCGCCAGCGCGGCGAGTAACAGCGCGGCCCAGCCGAGGTAGGCGTAGGTCGCCAGGCGCGTGCGCAGGGCCAGCGCCAGATAGACCACAGTGGCGTAGAGCGCGGCCACGCAGAGCATGCCGCTGGCCGGGAACCCGGTTGATTGCAGCTCGAAACGGTAGACCGCCAGCGCCACCAGGGGCGTCATCAGCGCGAAGACGCCCAGGTAGGCGCGGGCAACGGTGCGCAGGCGTGTGGTGCGGCGCAGGGCGAAGCCCAGCCCGCCGAAGACCAGATAGACCGCGCCGACGACGGCCAGCTTGATGGCATTGCCGAGCACCTGCCATGCGCCAACCTCGAAGGTCAGGGTGGCCACCAGCAACAGAAAGCCACCCAGGTACGCCATGATGGCGATGGCCTGTTCGGCCAGGAAGGCCTGCCAGCTGAACGCCGGACGCGCGGGCCGGGGCGCGGGGGTCGGGAGGGGTGGTGCCAGCGTCGGCGCCGTGGCGCCACTGGGCGAGCTGGACGGCACGGTCGGCGCGGGCGCGGGCGTTGACGATCCCACGCCAGCCACCGGTGCTGGCGCCGTGGCTGCCGTGGCTGCTTCGGCCGGCGCTGCCGTACGCTGCGCCAGATAGAGCCGCAGATAATCCGCGCGCAACTCGCGCAGGGACTGATCCCCCTGGCCGGCGGCGATACGCGTGTCCAGGTCGCGCAGTGTGCCGAACAGGCGGCGTAACTCCGTCACCAGGGCGGGATCCACCGCCTCGCCGCACGCCGCGCAGTAGCGCATGCCTGGCGCCGCAACCTGCCCACACCGCGCGCAGACTTGTGGATGTGTCACCATGCTGTTTGCCACCTCTCGGATCAATGGGGGCGCGATGCCGGCAATCGGGTAGACGGCGTCCCGCGTATGAAAGCAGCGTAGCATGCCACCCAGCCGCTCCTGATGGGTCAGTTGTCCCATCTTTGGCGCGCGGGAGACGCCGCCACTCGACGGTCAGAGGGCTGAAAGAGGTCCCAAAGGGCTTGACGAGCGGACTCTGAGCCGGTATCATTGGACTCCGCAAGCCCCCTCGTCGGTCGCGGAGGGCAATCGCCATGAGCTATAAATTCCGCTCCGCGAACCGGCTGTGCGATCGATATAATGAACAAAGCGGAGGGTACAGCGTGTGAAGTACGCGCGACTGACCACTGGCCGGGCCGGACGCCGGCGTCGCGGAGCGCGCGGCCAGGCGCTCGTCGAATTCGCCCTCATCGTGCCCCTGTTCCTTTTGATCTTCTTTGGGACCATCGAGTTCGCGCTGATTCTCGCCTCGATTGGCGGCTATGACTTCGGCGCGCGCGATGGCGCACGCACCGGCGCGTTCATTGGGAAAAGCGATATGACGGTCGATACGCAGGTCATCAACACCATCAAGTCCCACGTGCAGGGACTGGCGATGGCACACGTCGTCGAGATTGACATCTTTCGCGCGACCTCCGAGGGTGGGTGTCTTACGGCGCCAACGGGATCACCGTCCGCGGTACCAATTGACGACCCGAACTGCATCAGAGATCAGTTCGACCAGAATTTCAATCGAGTCTCTAACACCTGGCCGGTCAACGTCCGCGACGATTCCTTGGCCAACGCCGATTTTCTCGGTGTGCGCATCAAGTATCAGTACAACTGGCTCACCGCGTTCTTCTCGAGCTCTGGCGTGCCGCTGATCCTGAGCTCGGTCTCGGTGCAACGCATCGAGCCGCTGGAATCGTCTCACTGGCCCGAGGTTTCCGAGCACAACGCGATGGAGCCGTGGTCGCCGCTGGTCTTGCTTGCGCGCACTCCACCGCCCGCTTGGTGGCAGCCGACCTCGTGGGGAGGCGGCGTATGAGATGGACACGCCCTCGCGGCGTTGCGTGCGCCGGCAAGCCGCGTGTAGGCGGTAGCCGAACCACGGAGCGCGGTCAGGCACTCATCGAATTCGCCATGTTCTTTGTCTTCATCATGCTGTTGTTGGCGGGAACGACCGACATCGGTACTCTGCTCGACGACAACGTTGGGGTGGTGTATGCGGCGCGCACCGGCGCGCGCACCGGCGCGGTCATCGGCCCCAACGCTGGCGCGGACTGCGCGATCATCGGCGCGGTGCATGCCTCGCTTTTGAATCAACCTGATCTGACGCCCTCGCAGATTATCATCTATCAATCCGACGCCAACGGCAAGAACACCCGGGGTCACTTCGAAGCTTATCCCGAGCCGGTCACCTGCTCGGGCGGCGCGATTGTGCTTCCAAATACCGCCACGGTGGTGAGCCCGACAACGAATACCTGGCCAGCGGCTTCGCGCAACAATGCGCTCTACTTCGAGGATTCGCTCGGGGTGGAGATAGATTTCTCTTACCAACTCCGTTTCAATCTGCTTGGCGCGGGGGTGTTTAACAGTTCGGATGCCGCCGTCTTTCCCCTGGGGCCTACCTCATCGTCTTAAACAGACACGCCGCGTCGAGTTCGACGCGTTCTCAGGAAGAGGTAGGCACGCCCTGGCCTGATCCGCTAGGGTGTATCTGTGGATAGCGACGAAATGACAGTCAACCGTGTGCACGATACCACATAGGGGGCGACATCATGGCACAGCGAGATACGATTCGGCGAGCGCGCCGCATCCGCGGCCTCCGGTCTGGCGACAACCTGCGGCGCCAGTTGCGAAGGCGGCGCAGGTGGCAGAGGGGCCAGAGTCTGGTGATCTTCGCGCTCTCGTTGACGGTATTGCTCGGCTTCGCTGGCCTGGCGGTTGACGTGATGCGCGTGTACGACGTGTACGCGCGCGAACAGCGTGCCGCCGAAGCGGGCGCGCTGGCGGGCGTCCTGTACATGCCCAACTTTTACGACTCAGCCTCGGTGGCGCCAGCGGATGGCGAGTCGGCGGTGCAACGGGCGGAACTAGAAATCGTCAAGAATGGGTTTGGCACCGCGCCCGCCGGTCCCGTCGTCCCTATGGCCGGCCCATGCGCGACCCCTGGGTCCGCGGTGATCGCGGTATGCCAGGTGGCCAATCGGACGACCGACCTGCGGGTGACGATCACCCAGTCCATTCCGATCTTTCTGCTCTCAGCGGTAGGCATCAGCAATGCTACCATTTCGGCATCGGCGCAGGCTGAATACCTGCCACAGGTGCAGATGGGCTCTCGGCTCAACTACTTCGGCGATGGAGCCTATAACTCGCAGGACTTCCGCGCCGTGACTAATGGACAAGGCGATCTGGCGCAGTTCGGTGACCCGTACGTCAGTTGCCAGCAAGGTCCTGATACCGCTCCACCACCTGATGGGGCGTCCTACACCGATTCAGTCGGTGTTTTCACCAACCACCCTGAGTTCGGCAGCCCACTTTGCGGCACTAACAAGGGGTCTCAGGATAAGCAACCGTTTGAGTACTCGGGACCGGCCACCGCTGGCACATCGAATCCCGGCGCTCATAACTACGCGATCAACGTAGCCAGCGCCGACATCGGCGCAACAGTCTACGTCTGGAATGGCAATTTCGTGCCGGATGATGTGGGCGGCACGACATTTAATCAGTCCGATCACTTCAATGGCGCCCCAGGGCAGACGACGTATGGTTCACTTACCATTCGGAACGGATACTACGATGACCAAGCGCTCAATGAGAGCATGACCTACACGCTGTATAAGGTGCCGCTCGTGTATCTGCGCTCGGGAGATGTCCAGCAGTCGAGCACCGTTTTCCAGCCCTACGACATGCTTACCAAGGACCTAAGCGTTCACGACTGCGCGACTGACGGATCGCAAGTCTACGATTTCCGCGGGACCAGCACCTATCAAGGGGTTCCATCAACATCACCGACAGACTGTGTCGCCACCAGTACCACCTGCTTCCAGCGCTGGTGCCCGGTCGGCACGGTCACCAGCGCGGGGCTGTTTCGTCTGGCAGTCGAAACGACTTCGATGTCCGGCGCGCTCGTCGGCGGAGGATCACACCAATATGCGCTTGAAATCTGTAGTTTCGGCGTGGCTCCAAGGACTGGCGGTCCCTGTGCCGCGAACCCGGGCACTACCCTCGCGGCATGGAACAACATGACGGTCTTCTATGGCGTCGCAGGGAGCACTTCCACCTTCGACCTCGGCCAGATTCCTACCGCGTATGCCGGTCGGCAAATCAACATCGGCATATTCGATCCAGGAGATGGGAGTAAAGACATTGAGATGCAAATCATCCCCCCCGCCAACAGCAACGCGACCGTCGCCCGACCAACCGGCATCCGCTCTGGCACGTCGCCAGTGGTGAATCCATCCGCGATTCAAGCTAGTCTGGGCGGCGACGCCATTTATAACGGGCTGTGGATCAATACCTTGGTCACGCTTCCTCCGAACTACGATGGAACCGCCAGCGGAGGTTGGTGGCAGCTCCAGTACATCACCACCGGTTCCACCAGTGACACGGTTTCGGTCAGCTTCAGCCTGGTCGGCGCTCCGGTCCACCTGGTGCCACTGGGGTAAGTGGGGACCTGGTGCCTCCTCCCCAAGCATCGGGAGGGGGCGCTGGCAGAGATGGATCGCGCTGAGCGATCGAGCGGGCGGCTATTCACCGGCGGCCTGTGCACTCCCCTCCGCCGCGGCGCGGACATCCACCGCCAGCATCTCCTGCAGTTCGTTCCAGGCGTAGGCCAGTGGATACTGCCGGTAGCCGACATCGCCGGGACGCACTTTGATGGTCAGCGAACCCGGTGTAGGCACCCAGAGGTCGCGCCTCAGGCGGCGCACCGCGCCCCGGCGCGTGGCATAGGCGAGGTAGCGCGCCGTCAGTCGGCGGGCGCTTCGCGGATGCAACAGACGTTCGTCCACATGGCGTCCTGTGGCGGCCAGTTCCACCGCCTGTGCGGTCACCTCGCGCGCCAATTCATCCGAGGTAAATGGCGGACTCTGCCACACCACCTTGCGCGTATGTGGCCGGCCGCCGTGCCCGGCCGCGACAAGCGGCGTGCTGACGCTCGCCGCTGACGCGTCCGCCGCTGGCACACGCCTGGCGATCTGGCGCGTGCGCGCGGGCTCGTACTGAGGCCAGACGCTCTCCGGTGAGGCCACATCCAAGCGCATGGTGCCCACGGTGCCCATGGTGCGGGTGCGCCGCACCACCGCGCCGGTGGCGAGTTGGGTGCAGGTGAAGCGCGCGCTACGCAGCCAGGCGGAACGCAAGCTGGCATTCAGCTCGGCGCGTGCGAGTCCAGGCGCGTGTTCGATGGCGGGGGCGACATCTACAAACAGGCGTGGGCGGCCAGAGCGCATGAAGTCGTAGACAACGGCAATCGGCAGCACACGCGTGTCGGCTGGTGCCGCGCGCAGCACGCGGTGAAAGCCGCCGCTCATCGGGCTCACCCGGCCGTCTGGCGAGAGCCGTCCTTCAGGCGAGCCATAGATCGTCCCATCTTCGCGGAGCCAGCGTGCCACATCGTCCAGGTCTCGCCGCGCGTTCGCCACCAGCCGGCGCTCGGCTTGACGGCGCTCATCCGGCTCGAAGATCTCTGGACCACCCTGTAGCCGCATCACTGGATAATAGCGCCACTTGTCGAGCCGCGAGAGCGGCGCCACCGCAACCGTTTCCACCAGCTCATGGGCCGCCCAGGCCAGATCGCACAGCATCTCAGCCGTCAGCACGCTGCCCGCCGCCGCGTCTCCTTCCACCGCGATCCGCTCGCGAATCCACTCTTCGTAGGGCCGGATGTGCAGGTCCACCAGTGGATGTATCCCCAGACCGCGCAGGATCGGACCCACCGAGATCGGCCGCAGCAGGCGCGCCAACCAGCGCGGACGGGTGACGATGCGCGCGAGAAAGCCGGGGGTGAAGCCGTCGGCGCGCATCGCGAAGTGGATATCGCCCGCGATGGCCCGCCATCCCCGGTGGCGCAGAATCGCCGGCAGAGGTACCGGCGGATCGAGGTCGCGCTTGTGAAATATAGCGAGATAGGTGC
>DASYGC010000781.1:0-3157 GCA_036000225.1 Ktedonobacterales bacterium
GCGTACGTGATCCTACGCCGCCGCTCAGCGCGCGCTGGCGCGATCGCCGATCCACGGCGGTCCACCAGAGCACGCGGAGATGGAGCGCGGACCAGCGAGTACGCCGAGGACGATGCCAGCGAGGGCGGCGATGATGGGTACAATCGCTACGAAGATGACGAAGGCGGATATGGCCCCGATGCCGATGACGGTTCGCCCGGCGGATACCACGCGCCGCACCGCGAATCCGCCGACGATCCCGATGCGTCGGGATCCGAGTGGCGCCGCCGCTCGCGCTCCGGCCGCTATGGCACCCAGCCACCCGCTGACCGCGCCGGGCCCAACGGCAGCCGCTATGCCAGTGGCGACGGTCGCTCTGACACGCGCACACCACGCCCGCGCTCCTCGTCCAGCCCTGGTCGTGGAACCGAGGGCGCCGGCTATCCGTCCGACGACGACCCCCGCGACTACCGCTGAAGCGCGTGCGCGCCGTGATCTCATGCCCGCCCCGTCACGTGGCGCACCAGGCGCTCGGCCAGGTCCACTGAGTAGTTCTGGCCGCGGTCGTGCGGATAGACCTGGAACATATTGGCGATATACAGCCCCTCGATCGGCGTGTCGAACGGGGGAATGTGCTCGCGATAGTCGGTGGTCACGATGGGCTGGGCAAACGGCGCGGCGAACATCCAGCTCTGGGTCACCCAGCTGGCAGCGAAGTCGGGGTTGATGCGCGCCAGATGCGGCAGGAAGTCGCGCAGCACCTCCTGCTGGCTGGCCGCGAACAGCGGATCATCCATCGCGCGGTAGTTGCCCAGATACACCAGGTGGCGCCCGCCGTAGTCCGCCACCGGCATATAGTTGGTGTGCTCCACCAGCACCATGAAGGGATAGCCGGGATCGTTGACGTTCATCCAGTAGGTGTGCGTCAGTGGCCGATCCAGCGCCAGAATCACGCAATGCGCGCCGTAGGCCCGGCCCCAGTCAAAGCGGGCGCGATACTCGTCGGGGAGTTGTGGCGCCAGCCGGCAGGTGAGCCGCGTGGGCAACGTCGAGACCACGCGATCGACGTGCCGCGTTTGCGTGGGTGCGGCGCCATCTAGCGGCGTGAACGCCACCTCCAGTCCCTGGCCGGTGGACTCGATCCGCTCGATCCGCGTACGCAGCTGGATCGTACCGCCCAGGTCGCGCACCGCGCCAGCCAGCCGGTTATAGAAACGCTGGAAGCCGCCGCGTATGTAGCCCAGTTGCGCCGTGCGGTCGTGCAGGCGCGCCCAGAACCACGGCAGCGCGATCTCGTCGGCCACCGCGCCAAATTTACCCTTGAACAGTGGCCCGAAAATCGTGTCATAGGGCGCCGCGCCCATCGTGCGCCGCGCCCACGCCGCCGCCGTCTTGCCCTCTAGCGCGTCGGGCGAACGCAGCAGGATGCGCAGATAGAAGAGTGCCGCCGCCGTGCGCAGGCGCGCCACCGGCGCGATGGCGCCGAAGCGCAGCAACGAGAGCGGTGAGTCAAGTTGATAGACCTTGCCGCCCCACAGCGTCACGGTCAGCGGCCGGCGCCAGTCGAGCTGGTCGTCCATCCCCAGTTCGTGGATCAGCCGGATGATGGTGGTATCCGAACGGAATAGATGGTGATAGAACTTGTCCAGCCACACCGGCTCGCCGCCCGTCTCGCTCGCGGGCACGACCTCGAAGCCCGCCGCCAGTCCGCCCGGCTCGGCCTCGCGCTCATACAGCGTAACCCGCTCGCCGGCCTGCAACAGCCGCAGCGCCACGGTCAGCCCCAGCACTCCGCCACCCAGCACCGCGTAGTTCCGCGCCATACTTCTCGTCTCTGCCTTCGTCTCTGCGCGCACGATCACCCCACGAGGCCTAAAGAATCGCCCGCATCAGTCTCATACCATATTCGGGTGATCGGTGGTGATCCCCGTACTCGCGCACGGGTGTGCGCTCCGCCCCCGTTATCTCCGTAGTCGCGCACGGGTGTGCGCTCTGGGGGTGGTGATCGCCGTCGTCGCGCGCTCGCGGCGCCCGCCCTCACCGGCGATCCCGCCGCTAATCCAGCCCCAGCGCCGCGCGCATCACCGCGAGCGGAGCCGCCTGTCCCGCCCACAGTTCGAAGGCGGCCGCGCCCTGGTGCAGCAGCAGCGGCAGGCCGTTGACCGCCGCCAGTCCCGCCGCGCGGGCCGCACGCAGCAGCGCGGTTTCCGTCGGCGTGTACACCACGTCGAGCACGGCGCCACCGGCGGGCAGGCGCGCCAGCCACTCCGGCGCGATGGGGCAGGCGCTGCCATCGCCCATGCCCACCGAGGTCGCGTTGATCAGCAGATCGCAGCCGGCCAGCGCGGTACCCATTGCCGCCCCATCGGCCAGATCGAGCGTGTGGGTTCGCGCGGGCAGGCGCCCCAGCCGTTGCTCCGTGCTCGCCAGCAACGCCGCCGCGGCCGCCGGGCGCCGCGCGCCCAGCGCCAGCGATGCCGCGCCCGCGTGCGCCACCAAACCGGCCACCATTTGCGCCGTGCCTCCCGCGCCCAGCACGACCACGCGCCGGCCCTCGGGCCAGGCGCCCAGTTCGCGCAGCGTGGCCGCCAGGCCCACCACGTCCGTGTTGTAGCCCACCAGCCGCACCGCCCCACCCTGCCTCGCTCGCTCGCACACGATCGTGTTGACCGCCCCCGCCACCCGTACCCCCTCGCCCGCCACGCGGTCCAGCAGCGGCAGCACCGCCAGCTTGTGCGGAATCGTCACGTTCGCGCCGAGCACATCCGCCGCGCGCAGCTCCGCCACCCGCGCTGGCAGCGCCGCCGGCGGCGTGTCCCACAGTTCGTAGCGCGCGGCGAGGCCCAGCGCATCGAATGCCGCCTGCTGCATGGCGGGCGAGCGCGAATGCGCCACCGGATGCCCGATCAGGCCGACGCGCATGGGTCGCCTAGCTTCCCAACTCGCCGCGTTGCGCCAGCAGCCGGGCCAGCGTCTCGCGCGCCGCCGCCAGGCCGTCGCGCTCGCTCTGGACTACATCTGCCCGCGCGCGCGCGACGAATTGCTCGTTGGCCAGCTTGGCCTCGCCCCGCTCGATCCGCTGGCGCACCTGCGCCAGCTCGCCATCCAGCCGCGCGATCTCCTTCGCCACATCCAGCAGGCCCGCCAGCGGCAGAAACACCTCGACACTGCCCGCCAC
>DASYGC010000782.1:0-4845 GCA_036000225.1 Ktedonobacterales bacterium
GGGGGTGGTCCGCTGGCGGATTCACCTCCGTGCTGTGGAAGCCCTTCTCGTTGAGCTGGTAGGTGAAACGGTTGTGCCAGGGGATGCCCGCGAAGTGGCCGCGTACGTCATAGGTGCCTGTGTCCGCCGTCGCGGGATGCACCTCGACGTGGTCGGCCTTGACCTCACTGTACTCGATATTCTTGATGTTCTGGACCACGGCCAGCGCCGCCGCGGCGCTGTGAGGGATCGTGAGCTCGCTGACGGTCTTGAGCGCGCGCAACATGCTGGCCCCTCCTTCTGCTCGTGTCTTATGTGATGGTGTCATGACGACACCGCAACAGGTCCAAGCCGGTGGGCACACCGGCACGTTGGGAGGGAGATGCAGCAAGCGGCATGCCAGACATGGTGTGGCTCGTTGGGTGGGATGGCGCACCTGTCATCACGACCGGTTCGGCGTGTGGAGAAGCGCGCCAGGATCTTCCCCAGGAGCGTGTCAGCGAATGGGCGATAGCGCGTGTTCTGGAAGGCGGCGATTTCCCACTGGCCGTCACGCGTGACGGCCACGAGCGTCTGAACGGACTTGGCTGAGCGCGCAAGCTGTTGTTGACGGCCGCGCAGCACCCCACCTGAGCTGTGGATGAGGGCCACTTCGGGGGCCAGGAAGCGCAGCGCCGTGATCTGGCCGGTCAGTCGCGAGCCTTTCAAGATGCCCTCGAACAGGGAGATCGCCGCCTTGAATAGGAGACCGGGTCACGGCTGAAAGTCGCGTCACGTTCTACCGCGCCACGTCGTGCCCACGTGGCCGCTGACGGGCAGGTCATCGTATAGATTGCTCACCATGGTTGAGCCGGTGGAGTCTTCAGTAACCAGCGACGTATCATCCACTATCTGAGGCGCGGTACTGGAAGGACGGCACGATCGCCGAGAGAGGTGTCAGGTGACCGCGCCGAACGACGAGCAACCCGCTCCCGCCGCCAGTACTCCCACGCGAGCAGCCATGAGAGCGTCCACCGAGGCGTCCACCGGTCGCCGCTACGGTGGGGGATTGGGCGGGCGTAGGCGATGGTTTACGCCGCGCGTGACCGATTGGAGCCTGGCACTGGCCGGCGCGGCGGCCTGTCTCAGCGGGATCGTCAGTCTGGTGAGTGGGCAGCCGGGCGAGTGGCCGGTCTTCGCCTTTCATGGCGCAGCGGGTCTGTGGCTGCTCTTGCTGCTGGCGCCCAAGTTGCGGCGGGTCTGGCCCCGCCTGACGCGCCAGCGCCTGTGGAACCGGCATACAATGCTGGGCGTGCTGGCGACGCTGGTGGTGGAGCTGGCGCTGGGCTCGGGCATCTGGTGGGTGGCGGGCGGCGACATCTCGCTCGTGGGATTCGGCCTGCTCAACTGGCATATCATGCTGGGCTTCGCGCTGGGGCTGCGGCTGGCTACCCACACAGGCGACGAGCCGCTGGCCTACGAGCACGGCGCGCCAGCCCGACTGGTGGCGCCGGGGCGGCGCGGCTTCGAGTGGGTCAAGTGGCTGGTGCGCGTTGAGGTGCTCACCGCGCCGGACTATGGCGAGCTGCTGGCCATCCATACCAGCTGGTTGACGCCGGCGGGGCGGGGAGTGGGGTGATGCCAAATCCTGCCGCGGCGTCGCGGATGGTATGAAGCATTGTGAAGTGTATACCGGTGGCGGGCATTGGTGGAATTTCGGACTCGCCAATTGTATGCGAGCGTTCATCACGTTCCGGCGGGCTGGGTGGTGGTCGAGGACGCGGGCTGAAGACACCGCTGCTAATACTGGACCGGCGAGGAAGTCAGCTGGCGAGTGCTGACAGGTAGGCGTTGTATGCACTTCTCTCGCCATCCACCGCCTGACGCTCATTTGCACGTTATTGCACCGTCGCGAACCGCAGAGATGTGGCATGCGCACATGATGGCTCATGGGGTCCCGTTGCCAGTTGTATTTACCGATGCGGGCTAGCCAGGACTGCCGTAACCTCAGCGCAGCACCACACAGCTGCGCTGTTCGAGCTGGGCAAGCCACGATGGCGGCGGCGCTGATAGCTTGTTCCAGCGCAGGTCCAGCCTGGCGAGGTGCGGCAGGCTGGCAAGCTCGTCGGGCAGCGTGATGAGGCGGTTGGCGCGCAGATCGAGGTATATCAGGCTATGGAGCGTGTTGAGCGTGTTGGGCAGGGCGGTCAGCCGGTTGTTGCGGAGGTCCAGGAGGTCCAGGAGGGACAGAGTGCCGATTGACGCTGGCAGCGCGGTGAGCAGGTTATCGTTCAGCCGTAGCTCGCGCAGGCTGAGCAGAGCGCCGATGGATTCGGGCAACGTGGCCAGCTGGTTGCCGGACAGGTGCAGTTCACGAAGCTGGGCCAGTTTGCCGAGCGCGTCGGGGAGCGCGGTGAGTGCGTTATTGGCGAGGCGTAGCTCGCTGAGGCGCGCCAGGTTGCCGAATGTGGCGGGCAGCGACGTCAACTGGTTGTCGCTAAGGTTGAGATAGGCAAGGTGCGAGAGATTGCCCAGTGATGAAGGTATGGCGGTGAGCCGGTTGTGGCTGAGGTAGAGATAGTCCGAGAGACTGGTCAGGTGGCCCAGCGCCGCCGGCAGCGCGGTCAAGGCGTTGTGGCCGAGATCCAGCATGCGCAACCGGGTCAGGCCACCGATGGACTCGGGCACCGTGCTCATGCGATTCTGCCCGAGGTTCAGCGCCTCGAGATGTGTCAACGACCAGAGCGCGTCCGGCAGCGCGGTGAGTCGGTTGCCGCCCAGGCTCAGATCGGTGAGGCGCGTCAGGCGGCCGAGGCTGGCGGGGACGGCGCGCAGGCGGTTGCCATACACGCGCAGGCGCTCCAGCCGCGTGAGCCGGCCAACATTGGCGGGCAGCGTGGTCAACTTGTTGGCGTCCGCGTGCAACTCGCGAAGGTTCGTCAGCCGCGCGATGGCGCGTGGCAGAGCGGTCAGCCGGTTGGCATCCAGATGCAGACTGCGAAGGTTGGAGAGGTCGCCCAGCGACGCTGGCAGATCGGCCAGCGCATTGCCCGTCAGGTCCAGATGTCGCAGCTGGGTCAGGCGGCCAAGCGCATCCGGCAGCGCGGACAGGGCACAGGCGCGCAGTGCGAGAGCCACCACCGCGCCATCCTGGACGCCAAAGGCGATAGCGTCGCTCAGCCGACCGCCAACCGCCGTGATGCTGTCCGCGGCGACCACGGGGATGGGCGCGCCGGGCGGGAGCCGGCCGGCGGCGCGAACGGCGACCTCCAGCGAGATGAGCACGCTCGCTTCCTCCATGCGCACAGTCGCGCCGGCATAGAGCGTTTGCGCCGTTGGTGGCATAGCGCCTCCATCGCTGAGGGCGGCCATCCGATCAGCCGCCCGCATCGGTGGATTGTAGCATGCTGGACACCTGATAATGCGCGCCCCCCACCCGCTGGCCGCGCAGTTCGAGCGCGCGCGGATCGCGTCCGAACGCCAGTCGGTGCGCCCAGGTGGTCGGGCAGGCACGCAACTCAGGTGGACCCAGTGCCACCGGCGCCACGACGCTGAATCCCGCGGCGCGCAGCACCGCGCGCACCCGCTGGCCGCCATCCCACAGCGACCAACCGGCCTCCGCCAGCGCGCCGCCGTTCAGGCGCATCTCGAGGCGCGCACCTGGCTGGACGAGCGCGGCGAGGCGCTGCGCGAAGGCGGCGTCGCCCGCGAGGAGCGCCGCCAGCAGGCTGCCCCAGGGGAAGTTGATGGTGAGGTGCGTGGCTATGCCGTCCAGTTCAGGCGGCAGCGCCAGCGCGTTGGCGATCAGGTAGAGCGCGTTGGGCGGCGCGCTACGCGACTGCTCGCGCAGGTTATCGCGGCAGGCATCAATGCCGATGGCAAACGTGGTCGGGCACGCCGTGGCCACGGCACGCACGAAGCGTCCATCGCCGGTGCCCAGGTCGATCAGAATTTGCGCGGCGCCAGCCAGACGCCCGGCCAGCGCGGCCGCGTCAAGGTCACGGGCTTGTTTGCCCCGTAGGCTTTCCACCGAAGATCTCCCATTCTGTCGTGTCGAGTGGTCGTCGAGCAGGAACAGAATGGGGAAGGTGGCGCGCGGGCAGACGCGCGCGCGGAGCGCGTGTCGGTGGGTGGAGGGGTAGCTGGACGGCGGCGTCAAGTGCCATCCAGATCATCGGGGGATGGCTTGCGTCGCGCGCAACACCACATGCCGCCAGGCCAGTGGCCGGCGGAAGACGCTGGGGAGACTACACGCGCCGCATTCTAACCAGGAGGCCGCGTGAGCTGAACGATCATGGTGCGCTCGCATCTAGACGGCATGCGCCGTGGGCATAGTTTATCACGCGTGATCGCTCAGGTGGTGATACACCGTGCGGATGAACGGGTTGTGCATGCCACCGCGTAACGCGTAGAATGCGACTATGAGCGCGCTTCCTACCGATCAGCGGCCGGCGCCCGGTCTGCGCGAGCGCAAGAAGGCCAAAACCCGAGCGGCGATTCAACGGCATGCCCTGAGGCTCTTTCGCGAGCAGGGGTATGCCGCGACGACCGTGGAGCAGATCGCCGAAGCGGTGGAGATTTCGCCGAGCACCTTTTTCCGCTACTTCCCGACCAAGGAAGACGTGGCGTTGTATGACGATCTCGATCCGCTGATGTTCGCCGAGTTCGAGGCGCAGCCCGCGGAGTTGAGCCCGATACAGGCACTGCGCGCCGCGCTTCGTGCGGTCTTCGCGCGGCTGCCCGCCACGGAGTCGATGCAGCAATGGGAGCGCTCGCGCTTGATCCTCGCGGTGCCGGAGCTGCGCATGCGAGTGTTGGACCAGTTCGCGGGACTGATCCAGGTGGTGGCGGACGTGATGGCCAGGCGCCTGGGGCGCAGCGCTGACG
>DASYGC010000783.1:0-3524 GCA_036000225.1 Ktedonobacterales bacterium
CCGGCGTGGTAGGCCATCTCCTCATAGAAGGGGATGTTCGCCCCCGCCCACAGGCCACACAGCAGCATGCTGAGGCGCACGCTGAAGTTACCGCGCAGGCGCCACGACAGATAGCCGATCTGTGTCAGCACCAGCGCCCACGACAGCGGCATGTAGATTGGCGACGCCCAGAGCAGTGGCTCGCCCGCGGGATAGACCAACGAGTGCGCGAACTGCTCGCCGGCAGCATCGGTGAACAGCTCCATCAGGCCGACGATCAGCCCGAACAGCAGGAGCCGCCCCAGCAGCGGTCGCCACTCGCGGCACCCGGCCAGCGCCAGCAGATACAGCCCGACCACGCCATCCGTCGCGGCAGCGGTGGACCAGCCCCACGCCAGGCGCGCGGCGGTGATGTTCAGCGCCACCGAGAGCGCGACCGATCCCAGCATCCACCAGTCCAGCGGTGTGAGAGTCTGCCACCACCGGCCGCTCCTGGCCGGCTTGTGGCTGGTAGCGATCGCCGTGGGGTCCAGGTATACTGGAGATACTGGCTTCATGCGGTTGTCCTCTGTCGTCTGTCGCGGCTTGCTGGGCTGGCGCCTCTTGCGCGGCATTTCGGTCTCACCCGACCGAGGGCGCGCCCAGTGAGGTGCTCACCCGTTCAGACTATAGCGCAACTATCCAGGTCGCACCCCGTATTGAACGACCATGAATCCCCCATGTCAGGAGCCCCCTCAACCATGACCACCCTGCTGCTCCACCATGCCAGCGAGCTCGTCACCATGGATGATGCCGGCCAGCACTGGGCCGATGGCGCGCTGTATGCCGAAGACAACGTCATCCAGCAGGTGGGCCCCAGCGCGCAACTGCCCACCACCGCGGATACCATCGTGGACGCGCGCGACCTGATCGTGCTGCCAGGGCTGGTCAACACCCACCATCACTTCTATCAGACGCTCACGCGCAACCTGCCCGCCGCCCAGGATGCTGATCTGTTCACCTGGCTCAAGATCCTCTATCCCATCTGGGCCGGCCTCACCCCCGAGGCCATCGCCGTCAGCACGCGCACCGCCATCGCGGAGTTGCTGCTCTCGGGCTGCACGACGGCCAGCGACCACGGCTACATCTGGCCCAATGGCGCGCGCCTGGATGACCAGATCGCGGTGGCCACCGCGATGGGCTTGCGCTTCCACGCCGCGCGTGGCTCGATGTCGGTTGGCGAATCGCGAGGCGGTCTGCCACCGGATCGTGTGGTGGAGGATGAGGCGGCGATCCTGCGCGACTGCCAGCGCGTGATCGAGCGCTACCACGATGCCAGCCGCTACGCGATGCTGCGCATCGTGCTGGCGCCCTGCTCGCCGTTCTCGGTCTCGCCGGACCTGATGCGCGAGAGTGTGGCGCTGGCGCGGACCTATGGAGTCCACGCCCACACCCATCTGGCCGAAACACGCGACGAGGCGGCGTACTGTGTCGCGACCTTCGGCCGTACGCCGGTGGAACTGGCCGAGGACCTGGGTTGGGTCGGCCCCGATGTGTGGCACGCGCACATGGTCCACCCAGGCACTGACGAAATCGCGCGGCTGGGCCGCACCCGCTCCGGCGTCGCCCACTGCCCAAGCTCGAACATGCGCCTGGGATCAGGCTGCGCGCCGATTGGGGCGCTGCGCGCGGCTGGGGCGCGGGTGGGCCTTGGGGTGGATGGCTCGGCCTCCAACGATAGCTCGCACCTGCTGGCGGAGGCGCGTCAGGCGCTGCTGCTGGCGCGCGTGGCGGGCAGGGTCAGCGCCATGACGGCGCGCGAGGCGCTCTGGCTCGCCACGCGTGGCGGCGCCGCCGTCCTCGGGCGCGACGACATTGGCGCGCTGGCGCCGGGCATGGCGGCGGACTTCATCGGTTACCGGCTGGACACCCTCGCGCTGGCGGGCGGGGCGGTGCACGATCCGCTGGCCGCCCTGGTCTTCTGCCAGCCACCGCAAGTGGACCTCAGCGTCATCAACGGCCAGTTTCGCGTGCGCGACGGCAAGCTGCTGGGCATTGACCTTCCCGCGCACGTGCGCCACCACAACGCCATCGCCCGGGCCCTCGCGCGCGGCGAACTGCGCTGACAGCACGCGCACGCTGCCCGCCGGATGGGCACCCACCTTGCCGAGTCTATCGTGGCGACGCTACGCAACCGTTGCGCGCTCCAGGTCGGCGGTCACTTCGCCGGGTCCGCAGTCGCGCACGGGTGTGCGCTCTGGACCCGTTATGCCGCCGTGTGCCGACACCGTTGCGTCGGGTGTGCGCTCTGGACCCCGTTATGCCATCCTGCCAAATCGAAATGCGACCGATGAACGCCCACTGTACGCCCTCGTGGCCCGCACTTTGCGAATGCTGCTGCTATGGCGTTGTCTTCCACGCACCAGAAGGCGTTCAACGAGGCGAACAATGTCCGCACCCGAGCCACTGGCCCAAATCGCCGCCGAACTCGCGGCCTGCGCGCGCTGCGATCTGCGCATTGGCGCGCGCCACGCCGTGCCTGGCATCGGCGATCCGCACGCCGAGATCATGCTCATCGGCGAGGCGCCCAGCAGCTTTGACGATCAGCGTGGCCGGCCCTTCTCCGGGCCATCTGGCACCTTCCTCGACGAATTATTGGCCGTGGCGGGCCTCGAGCGCGCGCAGGTGTACCTCACCAATATCGTCAAGCACCGTGTGCCCGAGCGCCGCGAGGTGTTCCCGGGCGAGGCGGCCGCCTGCGCCGGCTATCTCACCCGCGAGATCGCGGCGGTGCGCCCCATCCTGATCGTCGCCCTGGGTCGCGCCGCCGCCGCGCGCTTCATCCCCCGTGTCCGCATCAGCCAGATGCACGGCCAGCTCCACCCGGCCGGCACGTATCTCGTGCTGGCGATGTACAATCCCGCCGCGGGCCTCCACCGCGCGGAACTGCGCCAGACCATCGTCGACGACTTCGCCCGCGCGCTGCCGGCCGCGCTCGCCGAAGCGCGTCGCCGCGCCACCGCCGGCCAGCTGGGCGTCGCACCCCCCGATGACGACGCTCCCCAGCAAATGTCCCTATTCTAGCCACTCAAATGATGTTCACCGAGCGCCCGATCAGCAACACCACGATCAGCAGCGAGATCACCGCTTCCGCCATCATCAGCAGCTTGCAACGCCGCGACAGTGGCGCGGTATCCGCCGGGCTGAGCGCCGTCGCGAAACAGAACGCTACGAACACATAGTCCACGAACCCCGGCTTCCAATCCTGACTGTCGGGCCGGGTGTGTTGCGGAAAGAGAAAGTCAACCGGTTTGGCTGGCGATTCCAGCCGACGCAGCGGTCCATCGCCATCCACCTCCCAGAACCATAAGCCGAACGTCAGCACGTTGATGCTCCACAGCGCTGCCGCCGCGCGCAGCAGAATCGCGGCCTGGTTATCAAAGTGTGGCAGATTGATCACTAGCAGCACCAACGACCCGATCAGCGCCGCCGTCACCACCAGCAGCAGCGCCAGCGCCAGCCCCCGCGCGATGCGATAGGGCAGCGGCTGTCCGATGACGAAACGC
>DASYGC010000784.1:0-1604 GCA_036000225.1 Ktedonobacterales bacterium
GTATCTCGGGCCACCGCATCGGCGTCATCCATGTCGCCACCTGGACACAGCAGGGCGTGAGCCCTGCCGAGATTGCCACGCTGTATGGCTTGACACTGGCTTACGCCACTTCGGCGCGTGCCCGCGCTAACTGTTCCGCCACGACACTGGTTTGCGGCCAGTCCATCTGGTGCGAGGCCACATAGGAATAGCGGATGATCCCCTGAGGATCGATGATGAAGGCGCTGGGATGCGCGATGCGGAAGGCATCCACGTTCAGCGCATTGAAGACATCATACGCCTTCATCACCGAGCGATCTTCGTCGCTCAATAGCGGGAAGGGTAGACCCTTGCGCGCCACATAGCTCGCCAGGTCCTCGCGGTCCTGTCCCACGATCCCCAGCAACACCGCCCCCTGATCGGTCAGGCTCGTGTATTCAGAGCGCAACTGCGCCCAATGCCGATGGCAATTGCCTCACCACGTGCCGCGAAAGAACATCACGACGACCCATTGTCCGCGCAGGTCGTGCAGCTGAATGGTCTGGCCATCGGTAGCGGTCAGCGCGAAATCTGGTGCGGGCGTGCCCGCTGGCAGCCCCTTCCTGGAATCTGGCACGTTCTCGTCCTTAACACTGAACTGGAGGTCAATACAGCGCACGCCAGGATACCAGCGGCCAGCGGGCGTGCGGGTTCGCCGGTCAGATCATATCCGCCTGGAGGTGGTACGCACCAACGCGTCACCTGATGGCTGAGTACCGGCGCCCCAGGAATATCCCGTGCCAGGTTACACCTCCGCGTGGGCAACTTGCCGTGACGCTCCCGCTGTGCCCAGCGCCTGCTCGTCGTACCCACGCGGACCGGCTATAGTCTGAGGGCCCCCCCGGCTTCACGAGGAAGTTGGAAGACAAGGAGTTGTGTGAGTCATGACCGATGACGAATATCTGGAAGCCTTGTTAACGCTGCCAGCGATCCGGCAGCCATTGGTTGCCGATGATGGAGCCTGGGTTGCCTGGACCTGGCTGCGCGCCGGCCCAACCACTGATGTGTACGTGGTGCCCACCGACGGCTCCGCCGCACCGCTGCGGCTCACCCAGACGTCCGAAAATACCACCCTTGTCTCCTGGACACCCGACAGTCAGGCGGTGCTGGTGGCGCAAGATCGCAGCGGCAACGAGCGCACGCGGCTCTTCCGTGTGGATCTCAACCGCCCCGGCGTGCTGCTCCCGCTCACTGAACCCGATCCCCACTACTTCATTCGTGGCGGCCAGCTCCATCCCGATGGCCGCCGCCTGCTCTACGGCGCCAACTTCGATGCCGCAACCGGCGCGGAGATTGAGCCGACGTGGATCTACTCCCACGATCTCGTCAGCGGCGAACGGCAGCCGCTGGCACGCCCCCAGCTGGGCGGCACGGGGGCGCCGCGCCTGAGCCCGGATGGCGCCTGGATCGTGTATGCCCGCGCGGATGCGCACCCCGCCGGCCGGCAGATCTGGCTCGTCGCTACCGCCGGTGGCGAGGACCGCGAGTTGTTCAACTTCGGGCCTGAGATCAAGGTCTCCGCTTCCTGGTTCCCCGACAGCCAGCGCCTGGTGGTGCTTGCCGACACCCCCACCCATCGTCGCGTG
>DASYGC010000785.1:0-3385 GCA_036000225.1 Ktedonobacterales bacterium
ATCGATGTTGGTGGCGAGTCCACCCGACCAGTCACGGCCGATGCGCCACCGTTGGATGCGCTGGTGGAACGCGATCGAGTGGTACCGGTGATCGAGGCCCTGGCGGACGCCTTGCCAGCGCGCGTGTTGATTTCAGTAGACACCTACAAGGCAAGTGTTGCGCGGGCCGCGATGACTGCTGGCGCGGTGATGGTCAATGACGTATGGGGGATGCGCCACGATCCCGAGATGGCCGCCGTGGTGGCCGAGCGGGGCGTGCCGGTGGTGGTGATGAGCAACCTTCGTGGCCAGCCGCGCCACGATGCGCTGAGCGACGTGCTTCGCCAGCTGGCGAGGAGCATCGATCTGGCCCTTGAAGCTGGCATTTCCTGGGATTGCTTGATCGTCGATCCTGGCATTGGCTTTGGATTGCATCCGGCGGAAAATCTCGCGGTGCTGCGACGACTTGATGCGATTGCCGCTTTGGGGCGTCCTGTGCTCGTGGGGACATCACGGAAGGCCACGGTCGGCACGGTGCTTGGCGGCCCGCCAGAGGATGATCGCCTCGAAGGGACGGCTGCCACCGTCGCGCTATGTATCGCGCGTGGAGCTGATGTGGTTCGCGTTCACGACGTGCGCGAGATGGCGCTGGTAGCCCGCATGGCTGATGCCGTGGTGCGGGGGTGGCCGCGATGACCTATCGCGAGGCACTCGACTGGATATACGCCTTCAGCGACACCGAACGCACCGGTGCATTCGTCCACGATCGCGAGGATAACTTGCGACGTGAGCGAGCCCTGCTGGAGGCGCTGGGGAATCCTCATCTGGCCTATCAAGTGACGCACGTGGCAGGGACCAAGGGTAAGGGATCTACAGCGGCCATGCTTGCGGCGATCCTGTGCGCGTCCGGTTTGCGTGTGGGCCTCTATACTCAACCGGACTTGCACACCTTTCGCGAGCGCATGCGGGTGGGCGAGCGGCTCATCAGCGAGGCTGAGGTAGCGGAACTGGTACCGGAGTTGCGCGCGGCCCTGGAGGTCGTTGGAGAGTCTGTTGGGACATTTATTACCTACGAGGTGGCAACCGCGTTGGCGTTTCTGTATTTCCAGCGCGCTGGCGTTGAGCATGCGGTGATTGAGGTTGGACTTGGAGGGCGGTTGGACGCAACCAATGTGGTGTCACCTTCCGTGGCGATCATAACTTCGATCAGCTATGACCACATGCGGGTATTGGGCAACACGCTGGCCGCGATCGCTGGCGAGAAGGCGGGCATCATTAAACCAGGCGTGCCAACGGTCAGCTCGCGACAGGTGAGCGAGGCACGGGACGTCATAGCCAGCGTCTGCGCTCAGCGCAATTCGCGGCTCATCACCGTGGGTCTAGCTGGCACCAGCGCAACATACACCTACCGCGCCGGCGCCTTCGACAACACGACGCAGGAGTTCGACGTGAAAGGTCCAGACGAGGAGTACCAGGGACTTTCGCTTGGCCTGCTGGGCGAACACCAACTCGAAAACGCGACGACCGCGCTTGCTGCCGCGGAAGTGCTGCGCGAGGTTGGCGTCGCGGTAGATGAGCGGGCGATCCGTGAAGGACTACGTCAAGTGCGATGGCCGGGGCGTTTGCAGGTTATCGGAGAGCGGCCGTTGCTGGTGGTCGATGGTGCGCACAACGCGGATTCCTTTGCTCGGCTGTTCGCGGCACTCGAGCGGCATTTTCACGGAACATCCTATGATCGGTTGATTCTGGTTGTGGGTATTATGGCAGACAAAGATCTCGTCGGGATGGCGCGCGAGATCGCGCAGGCGCGAATCACACGTGTCGTCGCCACAGCCGCAGCTAACGAACGGGCAATGTCGCCTGAGCGGATTGCGCGGGAGCTCGCGATGGTGGCGCCACTTCTGCCGGTTATCGCGACACCCACTATAGCCGATGCACTCGTGTTGGCGCGGGCCGAGGCCGGTGCGCACGACGGAATCTGTGTGACCGGCTCCCTCTATTTGGTCGCCGAAGCTCTGCGTTGGTTCACGCGCTTTGGCGGGGCGGCGGTGATGCATCTGCCTCCCATCGATGGGGTGGATCACTGATACCAGGACGAGGACTCCTATGCTTGCCTACCTCGATTGCTTTTCCGGGATCAGCGGGGACATGCTGCTGGGCGCGTTGGTGGACGCGGGCGTCGAACTCGCGGCGCTAGGCACTGGTCTGGACAGTCTCTCGCTGTCCGGCTATCAGTTGGATGTCCAGGCAGTGGTACAGCATGGCATGCGCGGCAGCCAGGTGACCGTGACGGTTGATGCCAACACCCCAGCAGTGGAGCGGCACCTGGCCGAGGTCGAAGGCATTATCGAACGAGGCCAGCTTCCAACCCGCGCCCGTCAGCGGGCGCTCGATGTATTTCGCCGTCTGGCGATGGCCGAGGCGGTGGTGCATGGCATCGCCGTTGCGGACGTGCGGTTCCACGAAGTTGGAGCGGTCGATGCCATCGTCGATGTCGTCGGGGTCATGTTAGGGCTGGAGTTGTTGGGAATTGATGAATTGTACTGCTCGGAACTGCCGCTGACATCGGGACGCATAGACAGCGCGCATGGTGAACTGCCCGTACCCGCGCCCGCAACGCTGGAGCTGCTTCGCCAGACTGAAGCGGTGTGGCGGCCAGTCCGAGCTGGTGGGGAGTTGGTGACGCCAACGGGCGCGGCGATCGTCGCGACACTCGCGCACTTTGAGCGCCCGACCATAAGGATCGAACGAGTGGGACATGGATTTGGGCGGCGAACACTCCCCTGGGCCAATTGTCTGCGATTGATCCTGGGCGAGGCGCCCGCCACTGAGCCAGCGGTACTCGCGGGCCTCGAATCCGACACCGTCACGGTGATGGAGGCGAACATCGACGATATGACCGGTGAAGCGCAGGGATGGCTGATGGAACGGCTGCTGGGGGCGGGTGCACTTGATGTTTCGTACGCGCCGCTAACGATGAAAAAACAGCGGCCCGGAACCCGACTCACGGTGCTGGCGTATCCGGCCCAGCATGAAGCGCTCGCGGAAATAATCCTACGCGAGAGCGAGACGCTCGGCGTTCGCATCGCTGAACTGCGCCGACTCAAGACACAGCGGCGTGTAGAACTGATCGAGACGCCACTGGGACCCGCGCACGTCAAGCTCAAACTCATTGGCGATGTGGTTGTGAGTGTTTCCGCGGAATATACGGATGCCAGCGCACTGGCCACGCAACACGGTCTCCCATTC
Source organism: Ktedonobacterales bacterium (assembly GCA_036000225.1). Taxonomy (GTDB): domain Bacteria; phylum Chloroflexota; class Ktedonobacteria; order Ktedonobacterales; family JADMIN01; genus DASYGC01. The sequence goes on from DASYGC010000785.1 coordinate 3,229, forward strand.
GAAGAAGTCATGCGGCGGATCGAGGCGGTTGGCGAGGCGCGGTTTGGACCGAGATGGCCTGTATAGCGGTCGTTGGCACCAGCCATGCGGATGGACTATAACCTGAGAATCATAGATGTCGAGCGTAATCAGCGATCGGATGCGAAAGCGCCACTTC
>DASYGC010000786.1:0-2496 GCA_036000225.1 Ktedonobacterales bacterium
GTCGCCCCGGCGCGCGGAATCGGGCGTGAGTTGCGCCGCGCGATCGAGCTCGGCGACCGCCACGGGAATCGCCCCACGGAGCTGCGCGCGCTCCGCCAGAGCTTCCAAATCAAGCGCCACGGCCTCGTCTGGTCCGATGACCGCTGCCGCCTGATGCCAGACGACGCGATCGAGCTGATGAGCAAGCACGGTCGCCAGGGCCGCGTGCGCCGCGTGACGCCGCGCCATGTCCGCGCCCTGGCAGATCGCGGAGCGCACCAGCGGATGGTAAAACCAAAGGTTCATGTCATTGACAAGGACCAAGCCCGCGGCGACGGCTGGCCCGACAGCCTCTTCCGTGACAGACACTCCCTGCACAATCGCGGCTGCGCTCAGCATCTCCGCCAGGTGCCCGCCATTGTCAATGGCGGCAATCAGCAGGAGCGTGCGCGTCATTTCGGGCAGTTACGCAACTCTGGCGCCGAATGCTCGTTCGAGGCGGGCGGTGAGAGGCAGATTAGATGGCAATGGCTCGCCGCTGTCGAGATGTTCGGATTTCAGCGCGATAGGTAACTCGAGAATCGCAAGAGGATTGCCCGCAGAATCCAGGAGTATACGTTCGCGCACCGTGGCGGCCAGGTTGGGAGCATGCTCATCGAGCAACGTGGCTGCCGAGGATGGGTCGAGTCCTTCCAGGGACATCTCCGGCAGACCAGGCTCGCCCAGTTCACTGTGGAATCCGTTCCGGAGCGACAACAGCAGAACGATCGGGTTAGACTCGAGCCGCCGCGCGAGGAACATGAGTACGTCACAGGTGCAACGGTCGAGCCACTCGACGTCCTCGACGATGACCAACAATGGTGTGCGCGCGGCGACGGCCGCGAGCAGTTCTAACACGGCCAGCGCGATGAGAAAACGGTCCGGAGCCGGAGCGGCAATCATCCCAAAAGCCGCCAGCAGGGCGTCGCGCTGCCGATCCCAGAGCTCATTGGCCGCGGCCAAAATTGGTCGCAGCAGTTGGTGCAGGCCAGCAAAGGCCAATTGACTTTCTGACTGCACGCCCGCTGTGGTAAGCACAAGCATACCACGAGCCTGGGCGTGCGAAGTAGCCGCCGCCAGCAGCGCCGATTTTCCGATGCCCGCCTCGCCTCGCACGACCAGCCCCGCGCCATGTTCGGCGACGTCGTCGACCAGATCATCCAGGACGCGCATTTCGCGTTCGCGTCCAATCAAGTGCCGCATCCTCGATTCCCCTGCCTTCATTGCGGCACCTCCACAGGTGGTTGTGGCTGGCCCTGCCGTGCGAACCGGCTCAGGGCGCGGGGTCGTCTACGCAGTGGCGTCGCAACCCATCGAGATCACAGATGGCAAGCGGTGAAAGCGAATCGGAGTGCAGTGCGAGATGCAATGTACCACACGACCCATGTGGATCCACACGGTCTAAATCCTCATCTCCCCAGGCAACGAGCGACTTCGGCACTGGGCACGTTATCTACAGATTGCCGCTCGCGCGCGGGCAGCGGAATGCGCTGCCCGCCTAACTTCCCGCTGCCAGTTGCCAATTGTGCGATAGTATGCGATGAACAGTCGCCAGGCGTGGGGCACAGCGGTGCGGAGCAGGGTCGGTTTGTGGTGTACGAACCGCCAGGCGCGATTTGATGACAGCGGCAATGCACCGTTGCTCGCGCGGCACAGTGGGATGATGTATGCGCAACGAACGGTTCGGCGCGCTGCTGAGCGAGGGACTCTCCAGCGTCGCCAAACGGCAGCACAAGACGCTCCGCGCCGTCGATCGCGACATCACGAGCGAATTGCGGCTCAAAGAGTGGACGGTGCAGGGCTGGCGGCGCGGCTACCTGCCTAACCAACCCGAGTGGGTGGCCTTCCTGGCGCGCTACTGTGTCGCCAGCGGCCGCGTGCAAGTGGAGTGGGCGCACAGCCTGCTGCTCCAGGCGCGCTATCCGGGCCCGGAGGCGTTGCTGGCGGAACTTTTCCCTCCGCCGCGCGGCACGAGTGCCCAGACGACCGGGCCGCACGTCGCCCACAATCTGCCGCCGCTGCACGGCGAGTTTCTGGATCGGCGCAAGGAAATGGCGCGCGTGCTGGAGGGCCTGGCGTCCTCGTGGCCGGTGATCTCGATCGAAGGCCTGGCGGGCACTGGCAAGACCACACTGGCCATCGCGGCGGCGCGCCGCTGTCTGGCGGGGCCGGAAGGCGCCGTCGAGCCGACGTTTCAGGCAGTGGCCTGGGTCTCGGCGCGCGATCGCCTGGAAAAGCGGTTGTGGTTGGACGAGGTGCTGAACACGATCGCACGGGTGCTGGATTTTCCCTATATGATCCAGCTACCCAGCGACCAGAAGCAGGTGGCCGTCGACCAGTTGTTGCGCATACACCGCACGCTGGTCGTGGTGGACAATTTCGAGACGATCGAGGATCCTGATCTGTCGGCCTGGCTGGAGCGGATGCCCGAACCCAGCAAGGTACTCCTGACGACGCGGGATGGTCAGTTGCGCGGTG